>DATFMO010000186.1:0-4698 GCA_035266925.1 Sunxiuqinia sp.
ATCGTGCTGCAACTAAAGAAATATTGAATGCCCGTGGATTTGTTGATTTGATTATTCCTCGCGGATCGCAGAACCTGATCAACTTTGTTCGCGAGAATGCAACGATTCCAGTGATTGAAACAGGCGCTGGTATTTGCCATACTTATTTTGATGAGTTTGGTGACGCGGTGAAAGGACGTGCAATTGTTGAAAATGCCAAAGTTCGTCGTCCGAGTGTTTGTAATGCGCTGGACTGTTTGGTGCTTCACGAAAGCCGTTTAAACGATTTGCCTGAACTTTGTGCGGATTTGCAAAAAAGCAATGTCATCATTTATGCTGATGAAAAAGCGTACGCTGTACTCAATGGGAAATACCCGGCCAGCCTGTTGGAAAAAGCCACCGAAGAATCCTTTGGAACCGAGTTCCTGGATTATAAAATGTCGGTGAAAACGGTGGCATCATTGGAAGAAGCACTTGAACAGATTGCGGATCATAGTTCCAAGCATAGCGAAGCCATTATTTCTGATAACGAAGAACGGCAGGACCTGTTCCGCAAGTTGGTTGATGCGTCATCGGTTTATTGCAATGTGTCAACAGCATTTACCGATGGTGCTCAATTCGGACTTGGTGCGGAGATTGGCATTTCAACCCAAAAGTTGCATGCCCGTGGACCAATGGCATTGGAAGAACTCACCAGCTACAAATACCTGATTGATGGTGATGGCCTGGTACGACCATAAGAAAATAGTTATTGGTCATTAGTTACTGGTCTTAATTCATTGGGTGAAGGCCATTTAATAATTGGCGTATGGTCACAACATGTCGTGACCGAATTCGGGAGCATCGCCTTCGGAATTTGTCCCGATAGTTGTCGGGATAGTTATTGGGAATTTAATACACACAACGATATTAGCATGAAACATTTCACGTCAGTACACGATTTAGACAATTTGGATGAAGCCCTGAAGTTGGCTTTAGAACTGAAAAAAGATCCTTATAAATATCAATCGCTCGGGAAGAATAAAACCCTGCTGTTGGTATTCTTCAATTCAAGTTTGCGAACCCGCCTGAGCACGCAAAAGGCGGGATTGAATCTGGGGATGAACGTGATTGTTTTTGATATTAATGAAGGTGGCTGGAAGCTGGAGACAGAGCTTGGTGTGGTAATGGATAGCGATAAACCGGAGCACATCCGTGAGGCTGTGCCGGTCATCGGCAAATATTGTGATATTATTGGAGTTCGCTCTTTTGCGAAATTTGAAAATAAAGATGATGACTACGAAGAGAAAATCATCCAGCAATTCATTGATTACGCCGATGTTCCTGTCGTGAGCATGGAAGCGTCAACGCGTCACCCATTGCAGTCCTTTGCTGATCATTTAACCATTGAAGAATTCAAAACCAAGGAACGTCCCAAAGTCGTCATGACCTGGGCGCCGCATCCGCGGCCATTGCCACAAGCTGTTCCAAATTCCTTTGTTGAATGGATGCGCGAAACAGACTATGAATTGGTGGTGACACATCCGGAAGGCTACGAGTTGGCCCCTGAATTTATGGGAGACCTGAAGCCGGAATACGACCAAATGAAAGCGTTTGAAGGCGCTGATTTTATTTACGCGAAAAGTTGGGCAGCCTACAACGATTACGGTAAAGTACTGTCGCAGGATCGAAGCTGGACCGTATCGGATCGTCAAATGGCAGTGACGAACAATGCGAAATTCATGCACTGTCTGCCGGTTCGCCGAAATATGATTGTGAGCGATTCAGTGATTGATAGCGAAAATTCCATTGTTGTTCCAGAAGCAGAAAACCGTTTGTTTTCAGCACAAGCGGTATTGAAAATGCTGTTGGACCAGATGAAATAAGTAAAAACAAAACAATAAGAAACACCGAAAAAGAAATAAGAAACAATACGTCTCAAACATCGACTTCCTTGTTTTTTATTTAAATGAGTATCCGCATGCATATCTAAAAGCAGAATGAAGTATTGAAAATCAATTCGTTTGCCCCAAGCCCTGAAGGGAGCGAATTGATTTTCCCTGCTCCCTTTAGGGCCGGGGCAAACAGGGAGAATCCCAGTCTGACGCCTGGCAGGAATTTGCGAACCAGGTAAAAATGCGGATAACCATTTTATTTATTATTCCTTATTTGATATTTAGTACAAAGATGGAAAAGCTCACCATAGTAAAAGTTGGCGGAAAAGTCGTTGAAGAATCAGCTTCGTTGCAGGATCTGTTAGCTCGATTTTCACAAATAGATGGGTTGAAAGTATTGGTTCACGGTGGTGGTCGATCAGCAACTGCCATGGCCAATCGTTTGGGCATTGAGACGAAAATGGTAGATGGTCGGCGGATCACGGACCAAGAAATGCTGGAAATCGTTACCATGGTTTATGGCGGTCTGGTCAATAAAAATATAGTGGCACAATTACAAGCTAATAATATCAACGCCGTTGGTCTCACTGGAGCTGACCTGAATTGCATCCGAGCAGTTAAACGACCCGTGAAAGATGTTGATTACGGCTTTGTTGGCGATGTCGAATCAGTACATGTGGATGAATTGAGGTTGTTAGTCGAAAAAGGCGTAGTTCCAGTTTTGGCGCCGCTCACCCACGATAAAAAAGGACAGCTGCTCAACACCAATGCCGACACGATTGCCGCTGAGGCTGCGATTGAGTTCAGCAAATTTTTCGATGTTGAACTGGTTTACTGCTTTGAAAAACCTGGTGTTTTGGAAGATGCTGAAGACGACAGCTCGGTAATTGCGTCACTTAATCATGCTCAATTTAAAGCTTTTCAGGAAAGTGGCGCCATTCACGCCGGCATGATCCCAAAGTTGGACAATAGTTTCAATGCCATTCAAAAAGGCGTGACGCAGGTGCGAATCACCAATATTGAAGGCTTGCAAAAGGGTGGGACGTTGCTGGAGAATGAATAAATTAATGATCTTTTTTCAGCGGATTCGTACCTAATTCTATTTCCAATCCGTCTGAAACGCCATCGTCATCAGTATCGGCGTTGTTGGGAGAAGTGCCCAACCGATATTCTTCTCCATCGTTTATTCCATCATTATCGGTATCCGGATCGTTTGGGTTGGTGCCACCGTTAACTTCGTTCTTATCTAAAACTCCATCATCATCACTATCTTTTTTTCGAGGATTTGTACCGATTTGTTTTTCTTTGCCATCTGACAAACCATCACCATCAGTATCCTTTTTCCCAGGATCGGAAAATTGACCTTGGATTTCTTCACCATATGTCAAGCCGTCACCATCTTCATCAGCGCAAAATCGATTGTCCGTTGAGCTGATTTGAGCAAATTGTTTCATGTTAAAATCTTTCATGTAGTCGCGATTATTGAGCCGATTTAGTAAGAAATCACGAAATGAGAGGGCTGCTTTTTCGAAATCGGCACTGTCTTTCAATGCTTTCACGAATGCTCGGTAGCCACTTTCCCTGGAAGTTTGTCTGGCAGTTGAAGAAACGACGATGAGCCGGCAGAGGCACCCGTCGTTGGTTGAATCTGGAAGCGCATTGATGCCATTTTCGAGATGTGATCCTCCGTAGCAGGTTTGGAGGAATATCTTTACATCACAAGATCGTAGCATATCAAAATAATGTTTTAAAGAGTCCGTATTAAAAAAGCCTCCCTTTGGACTTCCAGCCTTGATTGATTTTCCGGTTGGACGACCGTGATCATCTTTTTGTGGCACTTCGTGTTCTGGATTTAGCTCTAGTTTGCCATCCGGTGAACCGTGCCCGTTGATTAAAACGATCACTTCATCACAACAGGAATTTATGGATTCCGAGAGCCATTTGAATCCCTGATCAATGGCTGGTAAAGTAGTTGGATAATTGCGTTTAGTTTTGTCAGCAGTTTTGAAGTTTGTCCCAATATTCATCGTTGTATAGCCCAAATGGCGCAAGTATTCAACAGCATCATGACTTGGCTTAGGGTCAACTTCTCCGCCTTCAATTACAAGAGCCAACTTTTGATGAGGACCATTACATGGACCGTTGCAAGTCCTTAACTGGTTTGTACATTCTCGTATTGTTTGGGGGTGTTCCAGAAATCCTCTGATTCGCCGTTTAAAATCTTTCCCTGATTCATTTGGTAAATGACGATATTTACTGAAGTCAATAGCACTATCAGTTGGAACATGATTGTCTGGGAATGTAGATGGATTTGACGGAACGGCACTATTCGCAGCTTCTGACGGATTGATTGGATTATAGTTGTCTTCTAATTGATCTGCAATTTCGTATGATAGTCCCGAAATGTGATAGGCAGGATTGGAACATTCATCAGGATTGGAGAACAAGAACATTCCATTTAACGAAGGACATGACGCCCGGGAGTAGATTTTCACGGCTCCCGTTTTGCGATTTATTAATACAAATGCCGTCGTGTGATTATAATAGGCACCTGGCTCATAGTCAACAAAGTAAAAATAGGAACTTGATGTGATGCTTATTGGAGAGCTCGTTGGTAAAATCGCTTCATTGATTGTATCGCCCTTTTGAAGAGGGAATGGCCATTGATAGATTAGGCATTTTCTGTACAAACTATCGCTTTGTGGAAATTCATTTAGTACAATGCTTTTTGCCGACTGTAGATCTTTTACAACGTATTTTTGTGAGCAAGATATGAAGAAGCACAGCGTAATCAATACGAGTATTATTTGTTTCATTGAGGTTTGAAGTTTCATACTAGTTTGGT
>DATFMO010000187.1:0-3676 GCA_035266925.1 Sunxiuqinia sp.
TGACGAATGGAAGCAAAATGTCCTGAAAAATGCAGCAGTGAAATCGGCCAGTCAGGTGATCGACAAAGCCGGAAAACATACCCTGAAAATTTGGATGGTGGATCCGGGAGTGATGCTGGACAGGGTTCTGGTCGATTTGGGCGGATGGAAAAAAAGCTACACGTTTCCACCGGAAACCAAAATTGCAACGAAGTAAATTGAGGCGAAAGGAACCTCAGCTGGCTGATTTCCTTCCCTGCAAAGGGAAGGTGTCGCGGTTTACCGTGACGGAAGGGTTTGTTATAATTCTAAACTGAAAAACAAACCACCCCGTCTTTTGCTTCGCAAAATCCACCCCTCCTTGAAAAGGAGGGGAAAGGGTCTGGTGAAATTTTATTGGTTTGTAGTCAAAAGTTTTTGTGTGCCACAGGCCAAAAATTCTCCTCCTGTTCGAGGAGGAGTACTCGCGGTTTACCGCGAGGGAGGTGGTGTATTATTTGAAAATAAGCTACCGTATCTAATCTTTCAAATCCACCCCCTCAATTTGTAATACGCTAATGCCGCCCATTCCCGCGTAACGGTGATCTCGTATTTCAGGTGGTTCCAGAATTGGTAGCGGATGGTTTTGTTGTCGCCAATGTCGGGCATGGGCAGGCGGTTGCCACCCAGCTTTTCGTCGTTAAAAGTGAGATTGGCCTCCAAGGCATGTTCAAAGGCTGGTAGCGCGTTGATGTGAGTGAACCCAACTTTACGAAAACACAGGATGGCGCGTCGCATGTGTTCGGGGGAAGTCACAATCAGAATGGGCTCATCGGTCAATATTTTTCCTTCGAATACTTTCAGGTTCAAGACTTGCGAACGGGTATTGGTGCCTTCGTTTTCAAACAAGATGCGATTCCCGTCAATACCTTTCTTTTCCAATTCTTTGGCGACTAATTTTGGGGTGGAAGTGGAGTCGGTCAGCTTCCCCGGAATGGAAAGGATGATCTGGCTTTCTGGAAAACTTTCGGCGGCGTGGACAGTAAAATAGGCACGCATCAGATTCGACTTACTGGGCATGCCACCTCCACTCAACATCACGATGTAGTCCGGTTTTTCCGTTAACTTCGACAAGCTTGTGCCCAGCCAATGGAGGGCATAATAGGGTGCCGTCGTAAAACTTAATCCAAGCATGACCAGGAAGATGATCCCGCAGGCGAAAACCACTCGTTTAACAGACTTGATAACAATGGACAGAAGTTTTTTCATTATGAAACTGAAAGTTCTCTACAAATATGACACAAAGTAGCAAAACGGCAAAGCGTTAGAGAACAAAGCCGCTATAATTGAATTCAACTAAAATTGAATGATATTAGAAAATATGATTTTGATAGGACAGAATTATTTTCGTTTATGTTTTGTTCGAATTCAAATATCCAGAATTCTCATTCAGAAGTTCTTCATCTTATGCTTTGCAACATATTTCTTAGCTCCTATGATCTCCGCAAAGCTTTGCGTTCTGTTTTCAGAAAAATTCTTGTTTTCAACCACCTGAAAATCTTGGTATCTTCGTTCTAAAATCAATCAAAATGAAATACAAACGCTATTGCAAAACGTTACTTTTAAAAAATGATCCTCAATTGATCGAGGATTATAAGAAAGTGCATGCACCCGGAGCTGCCTGGCCGGAAATTATGCAGGGGATGAAGGAAGTTGGTATCCTGGATATGGAAATTTACCTGGATGGAAATCGACTGTTTATGATCATGGATACGGTGGCTGATTTTGACCATGAAAAGGCGATGGCTGAACTGGCAACTAAACCTCGCCAGCGTGAGTGGGAAGCTTATGTGTCACGTTTTCAAAAGACCACAGAAGATGCATCGGCCGATGACAAGTGGCAATTGATGGATCGCATCTTCGAATTGGACCAAAAAGAAGTGTATCCGGCCATTGACGGTCAACAAAAAGAAATGAAGTAGACTATGATAAAATCACGACAACTAGGAAAAACCGGCTTGACTTGTCCGCCGATTATTTATGGCACGAGCTTTTTAGGTAACTTATATCGGGAACTTGCAGAAGAAGAAAAGTTGAACCTGATGAAAGAATGGTTCCGGGTGAGTACGGGCGAGGTGATGATCGACAGTGCCGGAAAATACGGTGCCGGATTAGCTTTGGAAGTCATTGGCTGGGGACTCGCCAAACTGGGCATTCAGCCTGATCAGATCACCATCAGCAACAAGCTGGGCTGGTATCGGGTGCCGCTGGAAACAGAAGAACCCACTTTTGAGCCGGGGGCATGGGCAAACCTGAAGTACGATGCCGTACAAAAGATCAATTACCAGGGAATTCTGGATTGTTGGCAACAAGGGTGTGATTTGTTGGGTGGTAAATACAAACCGGCCATTGTGTCGGTGCACGATCCCGATGAATACCTTGCTGCGGCTTCGAACGATGAGGATCGTAAAAGACGGCTGGAAGATATTTTAGGAGCCTACAAAGCTTTATTCGAGTTGAAGGAAAAAGGTGAAGTAAAGGCTGTTGGAATTGGGTCCAAAGATTGGCTGGTCATCAAAGAATTGTACGAGCAAGTGAAGTTCGACTGGGTGATGTTTGCCAATAAATTTACGATTTATCATCACCCGAAAGAGATTGTTGATTTTATTCAGAAGCTTGATGAAGATGGTGTTGGCATCATCAATTCAGCCATTTTTAATGCCGGTTTTTTAACTGGTGGCCAATATTTCGATTACCGCGTGGTTGATGCCAATGATCCGGTTGACAAGCACTTGTTTGAATGGCGCGAAAAGTTCTTTGCGATCTGCGAAAGGCATGACGTTGCTCCCGGCGATGCTTGTTTGAAGTTTGCACTTTCTGCACCTCAAATTGCAGCGGTAGCGCTAAATCCCAGCAAACCCAAACGAATGGCGAACAACGTCAAAGTGTTGAACAACGAGGTGCCAGCTGAATTCTGGAAAGATTTAAAAAGTGAAGGAATCATCGAAGCTGACTATCCATATTTGTAAAATCCCAACCATGATTATTGATACGCATCATCATTATTGGAATTACGATCCGGTGGAATTCGACTGGATTGACGATGACATGGCTGCAATCAGACATAATTTTTTGCCGGCTGATTTGGGAACAACTTTAAAGGATACAGATGTGTCTGGTGTTGTGACGGTGCAGGCACGGCAAATCATTGAAGAAACCGAATGGCTGTTGCAACTAGCATCCGAAAACGAATTTATGAAAGGTATCGTGGGTTGGTTGCCACTGGCTGCAGATAATGTTCAGGAGTTGTTGGCGAAGTACTCAGCCAACCCGTGGTTAAAAGGTGTGAGACATGTTGTACAGGGCGAACCTGATCCGGAATTTATTCTTGGAAAAGACTTTAACCGGGGAATTTCTTTTTTAAAAGATTATAACTTGGTTTACGATATTTTGATTGTTGAACACCAGTTGCCGAACACGATTCGTTTTGTAGATCAACATCCTGACCAGCAGTTTGTTTTAGATCATATCGCGAAGCCGAAAATCAAAGCCAATGAAATCAAGGATTGGCGGGAAAATCTGATGGAGCTGGCCAAGCGTGAAAACGTGAGCTGCAAAATCAGCGGGATGGTAACGGAAGCAGACTTTAAAAACTGGACGGAAGAACAATTACAACCTTATTTTAATGTCGTGTTGGAAGCTTTTGGCTCCTCGAGAT
>DATFMO010000188.1:0-9220 GCA_035266925.1 Sunxiuqinia sp.
CCGTGTATAGTTTCGTTCTCCTTCGCAACGAATGATGTTATTCACTTTGATGATGGCGAATCCATTCATTTCTGGAAGAGCAATCGTCACATGCGAACTTTCATCTTTTTTCTGAAGGCTGTTTTTGAGGGCTTCAACCCTATGTTTTTCATTTAAAACCGGTATCTCGCCAATGCGTTGAATGGTTGCTTTAACATTTTCGACCAGAACTGGTTTCAAGATGTAGTCAAATGCAGAATATTTAAAAGCAGTAATCGCATAATCGCTGTACGAAGTTGTAAAAACCAACTTGAAATTGACTTCAGGGAGCTTTTCAATCAAATCAAATCCGGTACCATCGGGCATCTCAATGTCCAGAAAGACCAAATCAGGATTCTCCTTTACGATTAGTTCAATTCCTGTTTCCACGGACTGTGCCTCTCCAACAACCTCAATATCAGAAAAGTGCTGATCCAAAATACGGAACAGGACCCTACGGGCTAGTTGATCATCATCTATTATTGCAGCTCGATACATTACCACTTTCTAAAAATCACTTAAAACTAATAAAAATGGGCATTACTGTAAATCATTTTTGACATTAGTTTTTAACAAAATCACAATTTCTGTTTTGACTGATCATTTTATGTGGTTATTGTGTTTATATTTTAATTTTGCAGCAAAATTTAAAAAAATGACGTTGATCCTGAATCTCGAATCGTCTACCGAAGTATGTAGCGTTTCCCTATCAAATGATGGTAAATTAGTTGACTGTATTGAAAACAATGAAGGTCAAAACCACGCTCGTTTACTCAGCGTATTTGCCAATGATCTGATGGAAAGAAATCAACTTTCCTTCAATCAGCTGGATGCTATTGCTATCAGCAAAGGGCCTGGATCCTACACCGGGCTTAGGATTGGAGTCTCCCTTGCCAAAGGTATTTGCTACGCCAAACAAATTCCATTAATCGCGATCAGTCCATTGAAAGCAATGAATTCGCATGTTGTATCTTCATTACAACAATTCCAACTGGAAAACGAAGAATCACTTCTTTTTTGCCCCATGATCGATGCTCGCAGGATGGAAGTATACACCGCCATTTACGACGGGAAAAATCGGGAAATCGAACCTGTTTCGGCAAAAGTTATTGACAATTCGTCATTTGAAACTTACCTTGCAGAACACAAAGTTGTATTTTTCGGAAACGGGGCATCGAAATGTAAAGGCAAGATAAACCACCCCAATGCGATCTTCATTGATGATGTTTCAACTTCGGCACAATTTATGTGTACACTGGCGCAAGAAGCCTATGAAAACAAGCAATTTGAGGATGTTGCCTATTTCGAACCTTTTTACCTGAAGGACTTTATTGCCGGCATTCCCAAAAAGAATATACTGAAACAATGAAACTATTTTTGATTGCCGTCTTTTTTCTCTGTATCTCAATTGTGCAAGCTCAACCAACGGAAGAACTTAAATATTCTATGCGATACAGCTTCTTCAAGGGAGGTGAAGCTACATTAAGCATTGAAGACACCGTTTACAATGGGAAAAAGGCGGAACATTTTGTACTGGACGGTAACACAGTTGGCTTGGCTGATGTGCTTTTTGAAGTTCACGATGTTTATGAAAGTATTGTTAATCCAGAAACCTACCTACCCTATAAAGCTACCCGAAATATCCAGGAAGGCAATTACAATTGGTATAACGAAGCGTACTTTTATCACGATCAGGATTCCCTCTATTCGCTAAAATCAGGAGGACATCATGTACCTGGCAATACGGTGGATTTCGTAACGGCATTCTTCTACATGGTAAACAGCGATTTATTGGACCAATTAAAACGAGGACAAGAATTTAAAATCCCGGTTTACCATGCCGACCAATTCTTTATGATGCGTGTTCAGTACCTTGGGAAAGAAAGAATCAAATCGAAACTTGGCAAGAAAGTTTGTCATGTTATCAGACCGCGAATTGATAAAGGGAAAGTGTTGAATAGCTCTGACGGTTTAAAATTTTACATTACCAATGATGAAGCACGAATTCCGCTTATGCTGGAGTTTGACTTAAAAGTTGGAGCGCTAAAATGCGAGCTGTATTCATACAAAATAAATGGTGTTGAACAAATCAACTAACACCGCAATTAATAGACCGAATTTTCGATTATCAATTTTTAAGGAAAATAATTACTTTTGCACTCAAATTGTAATTTATTATCAACCAATAATATGGCAAGTACATCAGATTTTAGGAACGGATTAACGATCGACTACAATGGCCAACTGTTTACGGTTATTCAGTTTCAACACGTTAAACCTGGAAAAGGTGCGGCTTTTGTTCGTACAAAACTTAAAAATGTAAAAACTGGCAAAGTAATTGAAAATACTTTTAACGCCGGTGTAAAAATTGACGTTGTACGCATTGAGCGGAGACCTTATCAATACTTGTACAAAGATGATATGGGTTGCCACTTTATGCACACCGAGACGTTTGAGCAAATTTCATTGGATCCTGAGATGATTGAAAATTCAGATTTAATGAAAGACGGACAGTTGATCGAAGTTAATTTCCACGCAGAAACAGAAACTCCGCTGACAGCTGAGCTTCCTCCTTTTGTTGAACTGGAAGTTGCTCAAACTATTCCTGGAGAAAAAGGAAATACCGCTAGCTCAACAGCACTGAAACCAGCTACCTTGGAAACCGGAGCTGAAATCATGGTTCCGTTGTTTATCAACGATCACGAAATTATCAAGGTTGATACCCGTGACCGCAGCTACAGTGAGCGCGTGAAGAAATAATTGAATTTAAGTAAATAGATAGATTGAAGCCTGGCCATGCCGGGCTTCTTTTGTGTTTGAGAGGATGGAGATTTATCTGACTTCTTCAAGCTTTTTGTCCCGGGTATAAAAGTCGAACAAAACAATGATTGCTGTAAATCCCCAGAAAGGAATGGCAGCTTTATCCGTATCCAGAAAATTATTCAAAAAGCCATGTACCAGGTAGGTGACAATTCCAATAATCGCTGACAATACAATCAGACGAACTTCTTTTTCTCGTGCCCGGGTGTAGGTATGAATCCCAACGTATAGAATTAGAATAGCGATCAAAACAAAACTTAACGTTCCCAGCAACCCCGACTCTGCAAGCGGTCCCAGGTACTCACTGTGGGCATTTCCGGCATCTCCCGCATTCGTGCTAATGATTGTTCGTTGATTACTTATTTGGAATGGCGCATATTGAAACATGTAGGTTCCCGGCCCCCAGCCAAATACTGGTTTTTCCTCGAACATTCGGATCGCAGAACTCCAACGATTAATCCGCTCCAGGTTCGATGCATCTGTTGATACATTGGCCATTGATGTAATATGCGTGGCCAGGTTTGACGATGATTGATCGTTATTCCGCTCCAAAAACATGAGTACTTGAGTTTGAAACAGAATGATCAGAACCACAAAAGTAATGCCTGTGACAAACAAGGGACGAAAACGAATTTTCAGCTTGATGATCAGCCAAACGATAAACGCAACGGCTAAACTCAACCACGCAGCACGTGTGTATGAAAAAACCAATGCAGCAGAAAATAACACCAATGTAATTCCTGACAAGATTCGATTTCGAATTTTATACTCGCTTGAAAATGTCAGCCCCAATAAAAACGGGATGAAGAAAGCCAGCATCGCGCCATAAGATGTGTGATCTTTGTAAAACGGATTCATCACAAAATGAGCCGCTTGCTCATCGGTCAATCCATAGCTAATGTGGCGTGACCAGGCATAAAAAATGACCAATATAAAAGCTCCGCAATAAAGACCAACAAATCGATAGATGTTTTTACGGTCTTTAAAAAGGTGAATCCCCAGGAAGTAAAATGCAGCCAAGAACCACAATTTAGACAACCAAAATTTAAACGATACGACTGGCATTGTACTGGTTAATGTTGTGATTAACATCCAAAACAAATAGAAATAAAGTGCCAGTGAAATCGGGTGTTTCAGAATCTTTTTATCAAAGCCCCTGTTGGCGGCCAATTGAAAAATAAACAACAACAAAACACCAAAAAGTAACGGTTCTGTTGGCAAGTTCATATCAAACGAAAGCCCTGAAACCAACTCATGCAACGGCAATGAAATAGGAGTGAAAAATGTAACTAACAACAATAGCTTATCCAAACGCATGATGGCCAGCAAAATAATGGCCAAGGCAAAAGGCAACAAATTCACCATCAAGGTTTCCTCGCTAACCAGGTAGTAACAGTTGATTGCCAGGAAAACCCCGGAAACAATATAAAACAAAGCTATTTGAACTTGCTTGCTCAGCAAAACTATTGTTTTGTGGATTTTACACCTTCAATGATCAAGATTGTCAGTATTGCCAGGAATTCGGTGGCAACCAAACTTAGCAACAAGATTAACCAGCGCACAGGATACGCTTTTTTGTCCGCTGGAATTGGATTTTGAACCCGGTGACTGTATGTAATATGCTTGGTCGCATCAGCATATGAATTGTCATAAATCTTTTTCAATGAATCACGCTGATGAACCAAAGTTGACATCATCGCTGCTTTCAATTGATATTCCCCGCCTTTGCTCTCCAGGTTATGAATCAGGCTTTCAATTTTTCGACCACCTGCCGTGTTTTCCTTGTTATCAGATAACTCTTTCATATAGCCACGAGTCACCTCTTTGGCTTGTGTTGTATAATCGAGTAACCCATATTTCTCACGCATGCCGTCAATATCAACCATCAAGGTATCAAGCTGCTTGTTGATCTTTTTCATGAATTTTACAGCGATATGCACAACCTCCCAGTATTTTAGACTATGTAAATGCCCAACCTTTTGGTTGTAAAAAGTAATCAACGAATCGCACATATTACTTGCCCGCACCGGATCTTCATCCATAACTGTAACCTCGACGGTTTCATATTCAGTCTTTTTAAAACTGACATGGTCGTTGAATTCATTTAAAATATAAGCATGATAATGTGGGTCATTGCGGTCAACTTTATACACTTTATCCAGGTTGAAGGCATCAATCATTCGCCATTTGATGTCTTGCGAATTGATGATTTCAAGCAACTGCTCCGACTCCGACTCCTCACTCATGGTTTGCAAGTTTGTTGGATACAGTCTGGCTGTGGATTTATACAATGGCGTAATAAAAGTTGGCCCTGAAAACACGGCCGCAGCAATGATGGTAACGATACCAACAATTAGCAAATGAGTCTTCCATTTCCACGCGATCCGGGTAAGATTCTGATTGTCAAAAAAATTTTTCATAGAAATTTAAGAGTTTGGTCGTAATCCTTCAACGCAATTGCGAATGGTTTATTTTATGTTGATGGCAACAAAAAACGACAATTATTCAGCAATTAACAAGAAATAATTTTTCTTTCCTTTTTGCACCAAAATATATTTATCTCCAATCAGAAACTCATGATTAATCACCAATTCTTGATCGTTAATTTTATCTTTATTGATACTCAACCCATTACCTTTTATCGTGCGGCGCAACTCACCTTTTGATGGAAAAACAGTAGCAGTTTCCGAAAGCAAGTCAACGACGTTTATGCCTTCACCCAATTGAGCTTTGTTCACTTGAAATTGAGGAACACCTTCAAAAACCGATAAGAAAGTTTGCTCATCCAGTTTTTTGAGGTTTTCAGCAGTACCACGGCCAAACAATATTTGTGAAGCTTCAACGGCCATGTCAAAATCTTCCCGCGAATGAACCATTACAGTCACTTCCTCAGCTAATTTTTTCTGCAATAATCGTGTGTGAGGCGCTTCCCGATGTTCAGCAATTAGCGCATCAATTTCATCCTGTTCAAGTAGGGTGAAAATCCGAATGTATTGCTCAGCATCATCGTCTGATGTGTTCAGCCAAAACTGGTAAAACTTGTAGGGTGAGGTATATTTCGAATCCAGCCAAACGTTGCCACTTTCGGTTTTACCAAATTTGCTGCCGTCTGCCTTTTTAATCAATGGTATGGTCAAAGCAAATGCGTCTCTCCCGTCTTTCCGGCGAATCAACTCCGTTCCGGTTGTGATGTTTCCCCATTGATCCGATCCTCCCATCTGCAATTTGCAGTCCATGTGGTGGTTGAGCCAGTAAAAATCATAGCCCTGCACCAACTGGTAGGTAAATTCAGTAAATGACATCCCTGTTTTTGACTCCGGGTTCAACCGCTTTTTAACGGAATCCTTCGCCATCATATAATTTACCGTGATGTGCTTGCCCACATCCCGAATAAATTCCAGGAAGCTGAAATTTTTCATCCAATCGTAGTTATTGACCATGACAGCCTGGTTTTCAGCTCCACTATCAAAATCGAGGAAATTCTCCAACTGCTTCCGGATACCGGCCAGGTTCTTTTGCAAGGTTTCTTCGTTCAATAAATTACGCTCCTGTGACTTTCCCGACGGGTCGCCTATCATTCCTGTGGCTCCACCCACCAATGCGATAGGTTTGTGCCCTGCCATTTGAAAACGTTTCAAAAGCATGATTGGTGCCAAACTCCCGATATGCAGGGAGTCCGCTGTTGGGTCAAATCCAACATAGGCTGTCGTCATTTCTTTTTTTAATTGTTCTTCTGTTCCGGGCATCATATCATGAAGCATGCCCCGCCAGCGTAATTCGTCAACAAAGTTCATTTGTATGTATTTGCATTAATGTCCGTCATTCTTTTTCAACGCCCTGACCGTTGTATAATCGCCAGGGATTTGGAAAATCTCGGCAAAGATATAAAAATGAACCATTAGGGATTGAAAGTTGATTAGATAAATTTGGCAACACAAATCAATCACCCGATCATTCCGCCTGTCAAATCACATTCAGTGCCTGAACAAAAACATAGACCACCGTTAACACAACAACCAGGTTGTAAATGGCGCCCAGTAAAATAAATTTGAAAAATGTTTTCAAATACCCTTGCCGGTAAAAATTATGCATGGCCAGGTAAATATAGATGGGAGCAATGACCAGCAACCAGAGCGACAACACCCCAATACTGCCGTGGAAAATCAGATTCAATAATACAACCAGCGTTAAAATAACAAACAAGAATGAATGGATGTGAATTGAAAATATCAGGTGGCGGATGTAATAAATTTTTCGCCTCACATAAAACAGCTTGAGAAGCAGAGCAAATACGGGTAATAAAACGAAGAAGGCCCAAGAAAGGTACTTCAGCATTCTGGAAATCAGTTGCTGAGGCGAACGCAACATACCACTCAGTTCCATCAATTTTTTACGCTCGGAAGGATCTTTTGCTGTTTTCAGTTTTTGGTCAACTTGATGAGCTGCAACTAACATCGATTCGCGAATATTTTTTGCTTTCAGATAATCTTCGAGCTTGATTGACAACTGTGCCGAATCCGCTTCTTGACCGGGAATTGCGCCTAAGTCAACATTCACGGAATCTCCATTTCCCTGGCTAATGGAATCAGCCAGAGCAGCCCCTTCATCTGCCTGTTGCAACCGTTTGAACGATTGCTCTAACGCCTTGTTCGACATTACTTGTAGCAATAAAAAGAGGATGAAACTCACAAAGATATACAGCCGAAATGGAGGCGCATAGCGCACCCTTCGGCCTTGAAAAAATTCGGTGGTCAAAAAGCCAGGACGAAATAAAAGATCGCGAAATGTGTGTACAAAGCGGGAGTCAAATGCAAATAGGTTGCCCAGAAAATCATAAAAGACAAATCCCACTGGTCGGTCAAATTCCGTGTTAGACTGACCACAGTTTGGACAATAATAACCTTTGAATTCATGCCCACAATTTGGACATTCATGCTCCCGCAGCTCGTCAAATGGTACCTTCCTGTTTTTACGCCACTTTGCCATTGTTTGCTTTTTGATTTTTTTCGTCGTTCAATTGGTGTTTATCAATATCCCAAAAGTCCAGAAACGGCAACAAACTCGGCACCAAATTCTTGATCGGCTCATACATTTGTGATTCTTCTTTGGTATCCTTGGGCAGTATTTCAGCATCCTCGTCCAATCGATCAAAAATCATCAGCAAAACACTTAAAATCAGCGCTGTTTTGATGACACCGAACAACACGCCTGCCAGTTTATTCAGAAAGCCAAGCGCAACAGCCGAAAGGATATTTTCCACCGCTTTTGCAACCAGATGTACCAAAATAACAATGACCAGAAACGTGATTAAAAACGATATCAATCCCAAATGCTCCGGGTGATAGTTAAAATTATCAATGATAATTCCAGAAGTGAGGTAAGAAAAATGAATGGCACCCCAAACTCCCAAGACCAAAGCAGCTAAGCCTGCAAATTCGGCAACAAATCCGCGCATAAATCCCCGGATGGCGCCCAAAATGAGCAAAACACCCAGAATCAAATCAATGTAATTCATTGAAAATAAAGTTAATTTTTATGAGAATTCGATGTATTCTGCCCCCGGTTTGCGAACGCTATCAACAATCGTCATTTCCTTTTCCGACCCCCAAATTGGCAATACTCCTTGAACAAGTCCAATCGACTACCAGATGTTCTTTTTGATGGCGATCACAAGGTGAAAAAAATCTTCAATAAAAATAGAAAAATATTTTTGCATGGAAAGAGGGATGAGGAATCCGCCAAAAACATCTAAATTTGACTAGTCTGTAAAAGGGCACTAAATTGGTCAACTAAAAAGGAAAAAAGAATAATGCCATTTATTAATTCGGTCGTCAATTGGGTTAATTTTAAGCGAATCTATCAAATTGAATTATTTAAAGAACATCCCCACGATGTGCAGTTGGAGGTCTTTTTTGATCTGCTGAAAGAAGCGCGAAACACGGAATTCGGGAAAAAGTATGACTTCAACAGCATTCGCTCAATCAAGGAATTTAAAGAACGGATTCCCATTCGTCGCTACGAAGATTTTTCGCCCTACGTTGAGCGGTTGAGACAGGGGGAGAAAAACCTGCTTTGGCCCGGAGAAATTAAGTGGTTTGCCAAATCATCAGGCACCACCAACGATAAAAGCAAATTTATCCCGGTGAGCAAACAATCGCTGGAAGATGTGCATTTTCGCGGCGCCAAAGATGTGTTTGCCCTATACCTGAAAAACAACCCCGAATCAAAAGTATTGTATGGTAAATCCCTGACACTCGGTGGAAGTCACCGGGTCAACAACTTCAGCAATAAATCTTATTTTGGCGATTTATCAGCCATTCTAATTGAAAATACGCCGTTTTGGTCGGAGTTTATCCGCACCCCTTCCGTTGAAGTGGCCCTG
>DATFMO010000189.1:0-2814 GCA_035266925.1 Sunxiuqinia sp.
TGTCTTTTGAAACAATGAGCGTTGGATGCCAGTTTAGTCCTCGATAAAATACGTAAATGTCGTCGTTCACCTGAAACGGATATGGATAGGTGACATTTTCGCCAAAGCGGTAATCATCGCCCCAGGAAGAAATGTCTTCAGGATTTGTGGAAATAAAACGATGGGCGGGAGCTGTGGTGTGCTTGGAAAAATAAACCACCAAACGTCCATCTTTACGAATGAAAATGGCCGGATCATCATGATCATCTTCTTCGAGTTTTGGATACAATAAATGCTCGGTGTAAACGCCCGTTTTGTGGTTGTAAGCCCCGATCCGGATATCGCCTACACGATTCACCCATGCAATATAGGTTTGTTCCCTGGCGCCTTTATAATAGATGGCCCTCGGATCGTTGAACCAGCACCAGGCGCCATCAATATTCAAGGTATCGATTTTGGGCAGGTTAAAGAAATTCGTTGGAAACGATGCGACAACTGGCACGGTCACCACATCGGCTCCCTGCGTGATGGTGATGTTGCCCGATACATTTGTAGAATCGGCCGAGGAAATGATGACTGAACCACCGGTCGGCGACAGCGACGTTTCTGAAAGCTGGATGCCTTCCGGGGCGCCGATTTCGATCGGATCGCTTGAGCCATTTGGATAGATTGAGATCGTTTGCTCAGCCCGATAGTAGTTCAACGAGATAGAAGAAGTTGTGCATTCCAGCTTGTTTGCTTGTTCCGTGACTGACAACTCGCCAATGGCGCAGAGTGCGGCGAGGTTGTTGGCTTTAAAGGTCAGGTAATAAGTTCCGGCAGTGCTGGCATAAAAATCCATGTCGCCTTTTTGAAGTAGCTGTTTGGTACTCGAACAGGCAAAATCCTTACTGGCAATCAATCCGCCTCCAGATTTATAGGTACCAACGCCAACGGTCAGTGTGGGGGTTGAAGCGTTGTTCCACCATTCGTAGATAAATGAAAACTGGTACCGTTTGCCGGCTTTCAGCACCACTGGATAGCTAAATACAGATTCGAGCGAGGTGCTCCCCGAGCCGTCCCACCTGATCATCAGCAAACGTCCGGTATAGTCGGAGCCATTGAGGGTATGTCCGGAGGTAACATCGTTCCAGCGTACGCCGCCGGATGAGTTAGCATAGTTAAAAGTTCCAACTGTCACATCCCAGCCGTAATTGTTGGGATAGGAAGTTGTCGTATTCACATCGCCATTTCCGTCCCATTCTTCAACTAAATTGGTTTGCGAAAACGCTGGAAGCGTCATGCAAATAATAAAACTAAGCAAGAGTAGTTTATGATTCATTTTTGTCAGGTTTTATTTCATTTTTATCGACAATTGGGAATTATCCATTTCGATAATTCCAATTCCTTTTTAGTTAATTTTGAGCAGCTTACTTTCGCAAGTTATATTTTTAATAACGACTAATTCATACAATCCTGGTGGTAGATTAATTTGTCGAATGTCCAATTTGTTGGGCTTGTGAATTTTGTATTGGTTGTTAAAACACTTTCTTCCAACCAAGTCAAAAATCTGCAACTGGCAATCGGAGCCTGGCTGCATCTTTGAACGCACATGTAGTATTCCACCGGAATAGGGATTCGGATAAATTGAAAGTTGTAATCCTTCCTGCTTGATATCGGTTGTGGCTGTAAATGCGGCCGTGTTGATCCGGGCTTCGGTGATACTGTTCCAGTCGCTGCTGCTATTTCCAAAGCCGGTGATTTTTACATAGCGGCCATCCTGGTCAGCGAAATCAAATTTTTCCAGGTCAAGGGTCGAACCGCTGGATTGGCCATTGAACACTTCAGAATAAGTTACCCCATCATTGGAAAGCGAAATACTGAAGTAGGCAAATCGCATGTTCCCATTGAAAAAAGCCAGATCAACGGACCCAATTGTTTTTACTTCACCCAGGTCATATCGAATCCATGCGCTGTCCCCCTCCACAGACCAGCGGGTGTTCAGGTCAAAGTCCATGGTTTTGTCCGGGGTATTTTCGGTGCCCTTTTCAAAGCCGCTTGCGGTGATGTGTAACACGTCCGTAAATACAAAATTGGAGGTTTCGCCATCTTCAACCTTGTGACCGGAGGTACTCGTAATTTGTTGGATCGTTAATTGATATTTTCCGGGCTTTATTGTCGACACTGTCAAAATGCTACTTTGGCCATCACTGGGAAGCTCAATGTTTTCAATCGTGAGGGAATCAATGTTATAATTTGAAATATTGGTACCACTGGTTTCGTTCAGTGGCTCATTGAAAAAGATCTGCACATGGTTGTTGTCAATGACTTTTGTCGAATCAATATAAAATACAACGGGTTCGGGCATTTCGCCCGATGCCAGCTTGCCAACTTCGTTGCCGGCCAACAGAAAAGCCCCCACTCCAAAATCGGCTGTTGACCACTCCGTAACCGGTTGTGAGGAGGATGGATTGCTTCCTACACCTTGAACGTAGCCCAGAAAACCATCTTCATGAATAGCAATTGATGTCAGTCCGGCCCATGCTTTTTGGACGACCGGCATGTAGGTTGCACTGTCCAAAATAGCATTGTTGATTCCCCATGCAATTCCATATGTGAAAAAGGATGTCCCACTGGTTTCAGGCCCGCCATGATCATTTGGGTCATCCAGGCTCACATTCCAGAAGCCATCTTCGCGCTGACGATCTTTTAATGCAGCTGCCATTTTCTGAAAAGTTTCGATGTATTCCTGTCGGTGTGGATCATTTTTAGGCAGCGACTGCAATACCCGCACATGCGCCGCAAACACCCAACCATTTCCGCGAGCCCAGTAGGATTTCAGCCCATTTGGGGTTG
>DATFMO010000190.1:0-7133 GCA_035266925.1 Sunxiuqinia sp.
TATGGAGGTTTCACGTCCTACATTGACACGTATTTATGAGTCAGCACGTAATAAAGTTGCTCAAGCTATGGTTGAAGGTAAGGATCTGTTGATCCGTGGTGGTAATTTTCAGTTTGATAAAAACTGGTTTTGCTGCAATACCTGCAAAGCTAAATTTAACATGGCTCAACAGGATGAAAATTGTCCTGTCTGTGAATCTAACGATATTGTATCGTTAAATCAATTTTACAAGGAAGAGACAGCGAATTAAACGCTGAGCTCTTCACCCTCACTTTTGGCAATGATTACAGCGCCACAGCTGTCACTCCAAACATTTACAGAAGTACGGTACATATCCAAAATACGGTCAACCGCTAAAATGAGTCCCACGCCTTCCAATGGAAGATGAAGGGCGGTCAAGATGACAGTAATCATCACCAGACCGGCCATGGGGATTCCTGCGGCTCCGACCGATGCCAACAGGGCTGTAATAACCAGTAACAACTGGTCGCCAAATCCAAGGTGAATGCCATAAACTTGTGCGATAAACATGGCTGCTACACATTCATAAAGAGCAGTTCCATCCATGTTGATTGTTGCACCAAGTGGCAACGTAAAGCTGGTGATCTTGTTGGAAACGCCACTTTCATTTTCTACTGCATTCATCGTAACAGGCAAAGTTGCACTTGACGACGAAGTTGAAAAAGCCGTTAAAAGCGTTGTCGTCATATTTTTCATGTGCTTGTAGGGCTTCGACTTTCCAATTAACCAAACAATTAGTGGCAACGTGATAAAAGCATGGATGGTCAAGGCACTTGCTACCGTCGCCATATAAATGGCCATACTTCCTGCAATGGACGCCAATTGATCTGCATTCTGTGCAACTTCCTTTGCCACTATCCCTAAAATTCCAAGTGGCGTAAATCGAATGATGAACATGGTCATCTTCATCATCACTTCAAATACTGCATCGAAAAATGTGGTCAGGCTCTTTTTGTAATCAGTTCTAATTTGGGTAATGAAAAAGCCGAATAGCACTGCGAAAAAGATAATGGCTAGAATATTACCTTCAACCATCGATTTAATAATGTTTTCAGGAATCATGCGAAGAAAAATATCTTTCACCGACCCGGTATTCTCTGTTAGGTTTTTCACATCCTGGTGAAGTCCCAAATCAACACCAACACCCGGCTGAATCAAATTCACCAGCAACAATCCGGTTAAAATTGCCAGTAATGAAGTCATCATGTAATAGGAGAGTGTTTTAACGCCAAGCCGTCCCAGGTTTTTTCCATTCCCCATGCTGGTGACGCCACTAATGATGGAACTAAAAATAAGCGGCAAAATGATCATTTTTAATGCTCGCAAAAATAATTCACCGGCCCAACTCACCAGAAAAACATAGTTTGAGAGGTAATAACCATAAAAAACAGCGAGAATTAAGGCAATGAGAATTTGCCAGTGGAGTTTGATCTTCAATATTTTTCGCATCATAAAAGTGGTGTTTCTACAAAACTAACTTTTTAATGTATGCTCTCCAACATGAAATTCCCGGGGATTAATTTCTACTTTAGCAGCACAGTACAGCACAATATAATCAAACTTTTTAAATACAGGATAAAATGAAAAATCGTTTAATCGGACGTTTGCCTAAAGTTGGTATTCGCCCTGTTATTGACGGACGTGAACGTGGCGTCCGCGAATCGTTGGAAGATCAAACCATGAATATGGCCAAAGCGGCCGCAAAACTCATTGAAGAAAATCTACGTTTCCCATCGGGTGAAAAGGTGAAATGTGTGATTGCTGATACCACCATTGGCGGTGTTGCGGATGCTGCACATTGTGCGGATCAATTCGCCCGCGAAGGTGTTGGCGTTTCCTTGACAGTTACACCGTGTTGGTGCTACGGAACAGAAGTGATGGACAGCGATCCGGTGCTACCAAAGGCAGTTTGGGGCTTCAATGGAACGGAGCGCCCGGGAGCTGTTTACCTGGCAGCAGCATTGGCCGGATATACCCAGAAAGGATTGCCAGCGTTTGGTATTTATGGCCGCGATGTTCAGGATTCGGACGATACCAGCATTCCGGATGATGTTCAGGAGAAAATCCTGCGTTTTGTAAACGCTGCTTTGGCTTCAGCACAAATGAAGGGAAAATCGTATTTGTCGATTGGTTACACATCGATGGGGATTGCGGGATCAATGGTGAACCCGGATTTCTTCCAGGACTACCTGGGTATGCGCACGGAGTTCGTTGATATGAGCGAGATCAAACGGCGTATTGATCAAGAAATCTTCGACAAAAAAGAATATGAGAAAGCCTTGGCCTGGGTGAAAGGAAATTGCCAGGAAGGTGATGATTGGAACGCGCCTGAACAACAGTCGGATCGCGAGCGAAAAGACTGGGAATGGGAAGTAGTTGTTAAAATGACCTTGATTTGTCGCGACCTGATGATTGGCAATCCAAAATTGAGAGAACTTGGTTTTGGCGAAGAAGCCAAAGGACACAATGCGATTACTGGCGGTTTTCAAGGACAACGTCAATGGACTGATTATTATCCAAATGCTGACTTTACTGAAGCCATGTTAAACTCGTCTTTCGATTGGAATGGCCTTCGCGAAGCATTTGTATTTGCCACTGAGAATGACAGTTTGAATGCCGTGCCGATGTTGTTCGGCCACCTGTTAACCAACACGCCTCAAATTTTCTCGGACGTCCGCACATTTTGGAGCCCCGAATCGGTAAAACGCGTTACAGGCAAAGAACTGACAGGACTGGCCAAAGATGGAATTATTCACCTGATCAATTCCGGATCAACCACGTTGGATGCGACAGCACTACAAAAAGATGCTGATGGCAACCCGGCGATGAAACCATATTGGGACATTACAGAAGAGGAAGCTCAAGCTTGTTTAGATAATACACGCTGGTGCCCAGCTGATCTGGGCTATTTCCGTGGTGGTGGATTTTCATCGCAATTTAAAACTGCTGGCCAAATGCCGGTGACCATGTCGCGTGTGAATCTTGTAAAAGGAATCGGACCGGTCATTCAAATCGCTGAGGGATGGACCGTTGAATTGCCCGATGATGTGCATAAAATTCTGGATGAACGTACCAATCCAACCTGGCCAACAACATGGTTTGTACCTCGTTTGAATGATAAAGATGCCTTCAAAGATGTTTACAGCGTAATGGCAAATTGGGGTGCCAACCACGGAGCAATCTCTTACGGACACATTGGCGCTGATTTAATTACGCTGGCTTCTATTCTGCGCATTCCGGTGAGCATGCAGAACGTGGATGAAAAGGCTATTTTCCGTCCAAGTGCATGGGCATCATTTGGAAGTGAAAAAGAATCGGCTGATTACAAAGCCTGCCAAAATTATGGCCCTTTGTATGGATAATTGAAAACTTTCATTTTATTTTAAGAAATAAGATGAAATGGAAATACATACGAATTGTGACGAGCCTGACCTTAGTGCTGTGGCTCGTCATTTATCTGTTTTCAGGAAAACATCAATCTGACCACATGGGATATCACAAGGGCCAGTATGGCTACGATTTAGTATGCATTCAAAAACAGTTTACAAGCATTGAGCTGGTCGCAGGATCATCTCGAGTTGTTTTGGTTCCCGAACTGCAGGGACGCGTAATGACCAGCACCACATCGGGTGAAAATGGTTTTTCATTTGGATGGATCAACCATGACTTGCTGCTGTCACAAAAACGCTCCAAACAGTTCAATGCTTTTGGTGGCGAAGAGCGCTTCTGGATTGGGCCGGAGGGCGGACAGTTCTCCTTTTATTTTGACCAGGGGAAACCGATGCAAATGGCGAATTGGCATGTTCCTGGCGCCATTGACACGCTGGCGTGGGATGTGCTCGAGGTGAACCAGGAAACAGCGACCGTTCACAAAGCTTTCCAGTTAAAAAATTATTCGGGCAACGAGTTCAACATGGAAATCACTCGTCGAGTCAGTATTATTGATCCGACAGAAGTAGGGGAATTTCTGCAGGTTGATATCAGTGATTCTGTTAAAGTTGTGGCTTACGAATCGCTCAACCAAATTAAAAATACGGGAGATCAAACTTGGACTAAACAGACTGGAATTCCATCCATTTGGATGCTTTCCATGTACCAACCTTCACCGGAAGTAACCATTGTTGTTCCTTACAAAAAAGATGGCAAAGGCCCCATCGTTAAAGATGATTACTTTGGCAAAGTTCCGGCTGATCGATTAAAAATCGACGATGGCCTGATCTATTTTAAAGCAGATGGAAAGTATCGCAGCAAAATTGGTGTTTCGCCAAATCGTGCGAAACATCTGTTGGGTAGCTACGATGCCGTTAATCATTGCCTGACTGTTTTAACCTGTGCGTTGGATACCACAACAACTGATTATGTAAATTCATCCTGGGATGAACATCAGGAAGATCCATTTAGTGGTGATGCAATTAATGCATACAATGATGGGCCTTTGGAAAACGGCGGTCAATTGGGGCCGTTTTACGAGTTGGAAACATCGTCTTCAGCAGCTGCATTAAAACCGGGTGAAGTGAAGACACACATCCAACGGACCTTTCATTTTGAAGGAAATGAGACTAATTTGAGCAAGATCACTGAAAAATTGTTTGGTGTTTCAATTGACGAAATAAAATCGAAATTATAAGTGTTTCTAATTATTCAAATCTAAATAACTACAGAAGTGAAAACAAAAGAACGAATTGTACCCAAGGAATATTTATTCCCGTTTATTTTAATCACCAGTCTTTTTGCTTTGTGGGGGTTTGCCAACGATATTACGAACCCCATGGTTGCTGCTTTTCAAACTGTAATGGAAATTTCGGCAGCTAAAGCCGCATTGATCCAATTTGCTTTTTACGGGGGCTATGCGACCATGGCCATTCCCGCAGCGCTGGTCATAAAAAAATATAGTTATAAGCTGGGAATTATCATTGGCTTAGCATTATACGCTACTGGTGCATTGCTATTTTACCCTGCAGCTAAATTTGAAATGTTCGGCTTCTTCTTGGGCTCCTTATATATTTTGACCTTTGGGCTGGCTTTTCTGGAAACAACAGCAAATCCTTACATTTTATCTATGGGAGATGAAAAGACAGCAACGCGCAGGTTAAACCTAGCCCAGTCATTCAATCCTATGGGATCAATTCTTGGAATGTTTGTGGCATCAAATGTAATTTTATCATCGCTGCAGTCTGACGCAAGAGATGCCACTGGCAATGTCATTTTTAATACGTTGAGTGCGTCTGAAAAGGCAACAATCCGTGCGCACGACTTGAATGTGATTCGAAATCCGTACGTTTTGCTTGGCTTTTTCGTTATCCTGATGCTTGTAATCATTGCCATTTCAAAGATGCCGAAGCGAGGGAAAGCAGATCATACCATCCATGCCAAAGAAACATTCAAGAACCTGATCAGAAATGTGAAATATCGCGAAGGAGTGATTGCGCAGGTTTTTTATGTCGGCGCACAAATTATGTGCTGGACCTTCATTATTCAATATGCTGATAATTTGGGCATACCAAAAGCTGAAGCACAACGCTACAACATCATTGCCATGGCATTTTTCATTTTCAGCCGTTTCATCAGTACTTTTTTGATGAAATACCTAAACGCGCGGTTCATGCTTTTCCTGTTTGCAATTGGAGGAATGGTAACAACAACAGGTGTGATCCTGATCAATGGAATGGGCGGATTGTATTGCCTGATTGCAACCTCGGCGTTTATGTCTTTGATGTTCCCAACCATTTATGGAATTGCATTGGAAGGATTGGGGGAAGATGCCACTTTGGGTGCTGCTGGGCTTGTAATGGCAATTGTTGGTGGCGCTTTGATGCCACCTTTGCAAGGAGCAATCATTGATTTGGGAACCGTAGGCTGGTTACCGGCTGTGAATTTTTCATTCATCCTGCCGTTTATCTGTTTTGTTATGATTGCCATATATGGCTACCGGACTTTGCGTGTACACATTTAGATTGAAGAAATTGGACTAAAATAATGGAATGAGAAATAGTTGAATTTTACGTCATTGCGAGGAAGAATGACGAAGCAATCTTTCGAATACAGTGCATACAGATTGCTTCGCGTTGTTCGCAATGACAGTGTTTTTGTAGCTGTTTTTCCTCGTTTACCCAAAAAACCAAACAATGAGCTTTCAATTCACGCTTGACGAAGCCTCTTCACAAACCAAAATGCAGCAGTTGATTCACGCGATCAACGAAGCCATCAGCAACGGCTGCTTGAAAGAGGGAGATTTTCTGCCTTCGGTGAATAAGTTGAGCCGGGAGAGTGGCTTGTCGCGTGATACGGTATTTAAAGCCTATACGGCACTGAAACAACGCAGTGTCATTTCATCTACACCAACCAAGGGCTATTTCGTCAGAAACGAGTCGTTTAAAGTGATGATGTTGCTGGATGACTTCAGCGCCTTTAAAGAGCAACTCTACAGCAGTTTCCGAAGCAATCTGCCGGATAACTATTCAGTGGACCTGCTTTTTCATCATTACAATCCCGATTTGTTTGGACAGCTCATTTTAAACAGTCTTGGTCGTTATAGTATGTACGTGGTGATGAATATTCACAATGATCGGGTAGAGGAGGTCGTGAAGAAGATTGATCCCAACAAACTGTTGATTCTGGATATGGGAACGCCTGCCAGTCCGGATATGGCTTTTATTATTCAGAATTTTTCAAGTGCATTTACTGATTGTTTGCGGGATGGTTTGCATTTGATCAAAAAGTATGACGAATTCAACCTGGTGTTCCCCAAGTCAACGCCACATCCACAAGTAATAGTAGACGCGTTTCAGCAATTCTGCCAGCAGCATCAGTTGAAACACGCCGTTCTTGAAAGATTAACAGAACAGGATATCAAAGCCGGAAAAGCCTTTTTAGTCATCAAGGAAGATGACTTAGTGCACATCATCAAAAGTTGCAGGAAACAGCAACTACAGTTGGGGGAAAATGTCGGGCTGATTTCATACAATGATACGCCAATGAAAGAAATCGTTGGCAATGGAATTACCGTCATTTCAGTCGATTTTGAAGAGATGGGCCAAAAAGCGGCCCGCTTTGTAGATAACAAGGAAAAGATTTTTGAAACACTACCACCGAAGTTGATTTTGAGAAGTTCG
>DATFMO010000191.1:0-10990 GCA_035266925.1 Sunxiuqinia sp.
TTTATTAATGACGATATTGGTGTAATAAACCGGAATGGTTTTCTTTTCCCGAACTATGCTATGCCAAAGATATATGGTTACAATTTCAAGGGATATCCGGAGCTTAAAAATCAGGTTTTTTCCACCCGTTCATTAGTGGATAAATTTGCATGGAATTATAAAAAATACAGAAACGGGATACAGAAAGTGCGTCGGAAAATATCGCCAAAGATGTTTAATCCTGTGAATAACTCTGATTTTATGATCGGAAAATATTTTCTTCTCTCAAGACATTCGAACCCGAATTTTACGATATCAAAAATTAGCTCGTCTGTTGCTGCCCAATTAACACAGCAAATAATTCATACCGAATATAACTATTTCTATAATCATTTGATCTGGCATTTATATAATTCTCACTCCACTAAAACTGAACCGGTAATAGATTTTGAAAAAACAGAAGCAGTACGGTTAAAAATTTTGGAGGAGTCGCTGTCTAAATCGGAAAATTACTTTGTCTCCATACCAGCTGATATTTCTCATAGTGAATACCTTAAAGAAATGAAGAAAATAATAGAGTATTCTACAGCAAAAAGCTAGGAATTGTTTACCTATTAAAACATTTCCAGTTGTGATAATTGCCTTTTTAAATTATAGATTGATCCTACATGGCTGAAATTCTTGAAAATTTAAAAATTACTGCTAAAGACACCCTTATTTACAGTATCGGTAATATCGCTACAAAAATTATCGGGTTTGTCCTACTTCCCTTGTATACTGGCATCTTTACGACTTCAGAATATGGTATTTTAGGGATCATGGAAATCAGTCTTCAGGTCCTTGTTGCTTTTTTTAGTGTCGGTATCTATACGGCCTTGGCTCGACTATATTGGGATAAAGAATTTGTCAGAAAACAAAAATCACTATTCTTTACAGCTTTTGTTTCTGTCCTGTTTTTCTCTTGTTTAATGTTGTTAATTGTTTTTCTAAATGGTCAGACAATTTCTCTTTTACTATTAGGAACAAAAAAGTATGTATACTTAGTCCGTTTAATGACTTTGTCAGCATTTTTTCAGATTCTGACACAGGTAATTTTCACGTTGATGCGGCTACAGCGAAAGACAGTTCTGTATTCAACTTCCAATATTATTAAATTACTCATTACATTATTGCTTACCATCTATTTACTGGTGTATGCACATCATAAAATTGAGGGAATTTATGAAGCTCAGATAGTTGGATATATAATATTACTTGTTGTGCTTGTAAGGTTTACCTTGAAAAATCTGGATTTTTCCTTTCACTTTTCTGTTTTCAGGGAAATGTTCAGTTATGGTTATCCCCTGGCTATTTCAGCCATGGCCGGAGTATTGCTAAGTGTGGCTGACCGCTATTGTTTGCAATTAATTAATGGATTGGAAGACGTTGGATTGTACTCCCTGGGCTATAAAATTGCAAACACATTCAAAGTAGTTGTGGTGGCTTCTGTTCAACTGTCACTTACACCTATTAAATATAAAATGCTTAATAAAGAAGGGGATAAGAGATTTTACTCCAAATCGTTAACATACATTTCCTTCGTGATCATGTTTCTTGTCATTGGTCTTTCTGCATTTAGTAAGGAAGTTGTTGAACTAATGGCTCAGAAAAAGGAATTCTGGGTGGCTTACAACATTGTTCCGATTATTGCGCTTGGGCTTATGTTTGAAATGCTCCGAGGAAATGCTGTTTTTGGATTGAATGTCGCTAAAAAGACCGGAATTCTTTCTGTTTTGACGATTATTATTTCTGCTTTGAATATCGGGTTGAATTTCCTACTTATTCCAACACTTGGAATTTATGGTGCTTCTATTGCGACACTATTCTCCCAATTGATACTTTTTATTCTTATTTACCGGAAAGCCCAGAAGGAGTATTTTATTCCATATGAGCTATCGAAAATTATTTTGGTTATAATTTCTGGATCTGTTTTGATCGCTCTGTCGTTTCTTGCAAATGATTTGTCACTTCTAATGAGGCTGCTTTTGAAAGTAATTTTGTTGATAAGTTTCCCGTTTTTACTTTATTTCCTGGGCTTTTATGAAAAGATAGAAATTGTCAGAATTAAGGAAGCATGGAATAAATGGAGAATTCTATCAAATTGGTGGAAGAATTCATGACAATTATATCAGGGGAAATTTATTTAAGCTTTTAAAATCACGATGAAGTGAAAGCATTTGTCGCATTTATCATTCCTCAAATATACGACCACAAACTTCCTCTGATGGATTGTTTAATGATAATGCCCATTGATACACTTGATTCAAATAATTTATTCCTTACTTTTGTTTCAACTCGAAACAACCAATCATTAAATTATGGCAAAGATAAAAGGCGATCGCAATATATTCATTGTAATTGGTATAATCCTCGGTTTTATTTTAATCTCGTTCATTTATTTTTCTCCACAACTTCAAGGTAAACATCTGGAAGCAGGTGACCTCAATAACTTTAAAGGCGGAGCAAAAGAGCTAATTGATTTCCGAAATAACACCGGGGACGAAGCTCTGTGGACCAATTCTATGTTTGGTGGAATGCCGGGTTATTTAATTTCAGTTCGATACACCAGTAATTTGATGTCCAAAGTGCAATCTGCATTGAATGTAATACCCCGTCCTGCTGGGTATTTGGTGTTGATTTTCACCTTCTTTTTCATCATGCTTTTAGTGCTGGGGACAAACCCTTGGCTGAGTTTGGTTGGTGCGCTTAGCTTCGGGTTTTCAACCTACTTTTTTGTCCTCATGGAGGCAGGGCACATGTCAAAAGTTCACACGCTGGCTTTTATGTCTTTGGTAGTTGCCGGGATTTTGGTGGCCTATAAAAAGAACCGGTTGTTGGGAAGTGTGTTGACTGCAATCGGTTTGTCATGGATGCTCGCTGCCGGCCACCCACAAATGACTTACTATGCGGGGCTAATGGTGTTGATCATTGGAATTACCTACTTGGTTGATGCCATTCGACAAAAGACATTGACTTCATTCTTAAAAACCTCAGCACTACTTGTAGTTGCACTGATTTTGTCTGTAGGAACAAGCTTCTCACGCTTGTATACCACCTACGAATATGGTCAGTATTCCATTCGCGGAAAGTCAGAATTGACGGATAACACCGGCGGAAAGTCCAGTGGGCTCGACAAAGATTATATCCTCAATTACAGCTATGATTTAGGTGAAGCGCTGACTGCTTTCATTCCACGTTTCAAAGGCGGTGGAATGGCTGAAGCGCTGGGCGAAAATTCCAACTTCTACCAATTGCTTGAAAAATCGCAAGGGAAAGCCCGTGCCAGGCAAATTGCGCAACATGCACCCATGTACTGGGGAAGCCAACCCATTTCAAGTGCACCGTTTTATTACGGGGCGGTGCTCTGCTTCTTGTTTGTGTTGGGGCTGTTTCTCGTTAAAGGCAAGGATAAATGGTGGATCGTGGCTGTTGTCGTCCTCTCTTTCTTGCTGTCATTGGGGAAAAACTTTGCCTTCTTAAGCGACCTGATGCTTGATTATTTTCCGGGATACAACAAGTTTCGGGATGTGAAAAATATAATTGTTATCCAGCAGTTTGCTATGGCGCTGATGGGCGTGTTGGCTGTTCGCGAAATTTATCGGAATCGGCAAAATAAAGCGGCGTTGTTAAAGCATCTGAAATTTGCCTGGTTTATCGTTGGTGGATTGGCATTGGTGTTTGTTGTGTTACCAGGAATTGCCGGTGACTTCCGTTCAGCAACGGATGCGCGTCTGGCGCAATCTGGGTGGCCCGACCAATTGATTGAAGCGTTGCGTGATGACCGTCGTGCGGTTCTTCGGACAGATGCTTTCAAATCATTGTTGTTTGTTAGTTTGGCTGCTGGCGTGATTTGGCTGTACGTCAAAGAAAAAATTAAAGGCAGCTATGCGCTGCTGTTGTGGGGACTGCTGATTGTTGTTGACATGTGGCCGGTTGACAAACGTTACCTGAATAATGACAACTTTGTGTCGAAAAGAAAGTCTGAAACTCCGTTTACTCCCTCAAAAGCAGATGAACTCATTCTCAAAGATAAAAGTCCTGACTATCGGGTGTTGAATCTTGCTGTCAATCCTTGGGCAGATGCTTCAACTTCCTATTTCCATAAGTCGCTTGGTGGGTATTCCGGAGCAAAGATGGAACGTTACCAGGAATTGATCGAACATCATCTTTCACCGGAAATACAAACTTTGAGTAAGCGCTTGGGTAATGTCAAATCACAGAGTGCGATGGATTCACTTTTCCGCGGGTTACGGGCGATTAACATGATGAACACCAAATACATCATCTATAATCCTAAGGCTGCGCCATTGATGAATCCGGACGCGCTCGGAAATGCGTGGTTCGTGGACAAAGTGGAAACGGTACCGAACGCCAACGAAGAAATTCAGGCGCTTGGTGAGATCAACCCGGCGAATACTGCAGTTGTCGATCACCGGTTCTCTGATGTCCTGAAAAAAGTTCAATTTGAGCCAAACACTGAGTCAACCATTCAGCTAAAAGAATACCAGCCAAATTACTTGAAGTACGAGGCTACTGTAGAAAGCGGAACTGCGCTAGCCATTTTCTCTGAAATATACTATCCAAAGGGATGGGAGGCGTATATTGATGGTAAACAGGTTGATATTGCCCGTGCTGACTACGTGCTGCGTGCATTGCCGGTACCAGCAGGAACACATGAGATTGAGTTTAAGTTTCACCCCAAATCGTACTATGTTGGCAACAAAATTTCAATGGCCAGCTCAATAATTCTGATTCTGGCCGTTTTAGCAGTGGGATTTGTAGAAATCAGAAAAAAGGCAGGAAATGAAGAAGAAAAAACGGCCGGCGAGGAGGCTTAAACGACGATTAATCCGATCCTATTTGACTTCGACTATCAGCATTACCCTGGTGTTGTTCCTGGTAGGAATGTTGTCATTACTCATTCTCAACGCGGGACGATTATCCGATTATGTCCGCGAGCATGTTGGTTTCACCTTGGTATTGAATGACAACCTTCACGAAGCTGACATCTTGCGGTTGCAGAAAATACTTAAAGCGACAGATTATGTGAAAACAACGAAGTATGTTGATAAAAAGCAGGCGGCAAAGGATCTTACCAAAGAGCTAGGTGAGGATTTCGTTGGTTTCCTGGGATTCAACCCCTTGTTTTCGTCCATCGATGTCAAGCTCCACGCCGCTTACATGCAGCCGGATAGCCTCACGATTATGGAGAACAAATTTTTGTCCTATCCACAGGTGAAGGAGGTTTATTACCAGCGCGATCTGGCGAAAATTATTAATGACAATGTGCGACGTATCAGTTTGCTTCTGCTGGTCTTTTCAATATTACTCATTTTTATTTTCTCAACCCTGATAAACAATACCATACGAATCGCCATTTATTCACAACGGTTTATCATTCATACGATGAAGCTTGTTGGGGCAACACGATCGTTTATTCGTCGACCTTTCATCATTAAAAATGTTGTTTACGGTGTGTGTGGTGCAGTGTTGGCAAATGTGGGTATCCTGGAGTTAATTTATACTTATGGGAATGAATTCAAGGGCATCCTGGATATCCGACAGTACAATACCCTCGGGATTGTTTTTGGAGTCGTCATGGGTTTTGGAATCTCAATTTCATGGCTCTCAACTTATTTTTCAGTCAATAAGTATTTGAGACTCAGATACGATGAGCTTTTTCAGTATTAAAAAATCAAATTTAACTATCCTATAATGAATTACATTCGGAGAATTTTATTTCGCTTATTAGGAGTGAAAAATTACCTTAAAGTCATCAGTACCTTCTTTTTTTTCCTATACGATTTACGTTTTTTAAAAGGGAAGCCTCAATTCGATTGTCACTATTTTGTGAAACAACTAATTAGAGAAGGAGACGTTGTCATCGACCTTGGGGCAAATGTTGGTTATTATAGTCGAATCTTCGCTAAGTTGGTGAAAGGTAGTGGGCGCATATATAGCATTGAACCAGTTAAATTATTCCGTGCAATATTGGAAAAGAATACAAATCAGTATCAACAAGTGGAGATTCTCCCATATGCAATTGGCGAAAAGGATGGGCAGGATATAAAAATGGGAGTGCCTCATTCCACAAAATATTTTAGTCATGGGAAAACCCACATTGTTGAAAACGAAAATGAAAATTTGAGCATGACCTTTACGGTGAAAATGAAAAAGCCGGATAACTTATTTAAAAATCTTGAACGGCTTGATTATTTGAAATGTGATATCGAAGGTTATGAAGGGATTGCAATCCCGTTATTTGATACCCTTTTAAAGAAATTCCATCCGATCTTACAAATTGAATTGAGCCCTAAAAATAGGCCGAAGCTTTTTGATTACCTGCAGGGGATGGGCTACGTTATTTTTAATGTGAAAGGGGGAAAATTGAGCGAGGTGTTTTCCCAGAATGATTTGATTGAAGGAGACATCATTTTTATCCATTCCGAGAAAATTGACCAAGTAAAAAGGTTGATCACAGAAGGGTGAAATTTGTTGAAAAATTGACAAAAACGAAATAGTCGATTAAACACGACTATTTTTAAAATAGATTTCATATTTTCGTAGGCGTGTTAATATTCATGAATTATGGCAAATAAAAAAGCGGAAACAAAAGAACAAACTTTCGCACTTGGGAAAGAAAATTACAAATTGCTGCTTATTGGTTTTGGAATCATTATGCTTGGTTTCATACTGATGGTGGGAGGGAAGAGCCCTGATCCGAAAATTTTCAATCCTGACATTTTTAGTTTTCGCCGGATTACACTGGCGCCGATGGTCGTATTTTTTGGGTTCCTTTTTGAGATTTACGCCATTATGAAAAAGCCTAAAAAGGAAGAATAATCTTCCCGTTTTTAGCCGGTCTATTTTATTTCCATACATGTTCGTTAAGATTCAGTTGAATTACTATCTTTGCAGCCTGAAATTTTAGACTCCCAATAGGCTGTTAAATCGTTAATTAAAGAAGTTTTAGATGGGCGAAGAAGCCAAAAAATTTGACTTCGTGAAAGGAGAAGTCCTGCTTTTCGATAAAGCGCTGGACTGGACTTCGTTTGATTTGGTGCAAAAGATTCGAAATAACCTCTGTCGGGCGATGCATATTAAAAAGCTGAAAGTTGGCCATGCTGGCACATTGGATCCTAAAGCAACTGGGCTGATGATCCTTTGCACCGGGAAAGCAACGAAGCAGATTGAGATGCATCAGGCTGGCGAAAAGGAGTACGTCGCAACCTTGAAATTGGGAGCAACCACGCCTTCATTCGATTTGGAAACGTTAGAAGATCAACAATTCGAAACAAATCATATTTCGGAAGACCTCGTACGGGAAGTAATTCAACAATTTGTAGGCGACCAGGAACAGGTGCCGCCGGTTTTCAGTGCTGTAAAAATTGGAGGCCAACGGGCATACACTCATGCCCGGAAAGGAACCGATGTCAAATTGAAATCAAGGCCCATAATCATTCGTGAAATAGAATTGCTGGAATACGCCAACGAACAAATTCAAATTCGGGTGGTTTGTAGTAAGGGAACCTATATTCGATCTTTGGCGAGAGATATTGGTAAAAAACTCAAAAGTGGTGCCTATTTGGTTGGATTGCGCCGAACACGTATAGGTGAATTTCGGATTGAGGACGCCATGTCGGTGGATTATTTTTTAAAAAATATTGATCAATTTGTAACTAATTGAATATTCCCGCGTAAAACGGGACTTTGTATTGTCAGAATGTCGAAAAAATTAGTCATATATTATGAAGTTATCAAAGTTCAGGTATAAATTAGACGAAGAACAAATTGCCCTGCATCCTTCGGAAAACCGCGACGAATCAAAGTTGATGGTGTTGCATCGCGAATCAGGTAAAGTTGAGCACAAAGTTTTTAAGGATATTGTCGATTATTTTGACGATCAGGATGTAATGGTATTCAATGACACCAAGGTTTTTCCGGCTCGTTTATACGGAAACAAAGAGAAGACAGGCGCTGAAATCGAGGTGTTTTTGCTCCGTGAGTTGAATCGGGAACAACGCCTTTGGGATGTATTGGTTGATCCAGCCCGGAAAATTAGAATTGGAAACAAGCTGTATTTTGGCGATGATGATATGTTGGTGGCTGAGGTCATTGATAACACTACTTCTCGTGGACGGACACTTCGTTTCTTATTCGATGGTCCGTATGATGAATTCAAAAAGACACTTTACAGCTTGGGAGAAACACCGCTTCCAAAATTTATTCAACGTCCGGTTCAACCAGAAGATAAAGAACGTTATCAAACAATTTTTGCGAAGCATGAAGGAGCTGTGGCTGCACCAACTGCCGGTTTGCACTTCAGCCGTGAGTTGCTGAAACGCATGGAAATTATTGGTGTTGACTTTAGCTACGTTACATTACACGTTGGTTTGGGGAACTTCCGGAGTGTTGATGTGGAGGACCTGACCAAACATAAAATGGATTCGGAGCAAATCTGGATTCGCGAGGAAGCTTGTGATATTGTTAACAGGGCAAAAGATAAAAAGAAGAATATTTGCGCTGTTGGAACAACTGTGATGCGCACGCTTGAAAGTTCGGTTTCAACACAAGGGCACTTGAAACCATACGAAGGCTGGACCAACAAATTTATTTTTCCACCCTACGAATTTAGCGTTGCCAATAGTATGATCACCAACTTCCACCTGCCAATGTCAACTTTGTTGATGATGGTAGCTGCATTCGGAGGTTATGATTTTGTGATGAAAGCGTATCAAACGGCGATCAAAGAAGGCTATCGATTTGGCACCTACGGAGATGCCATGCTGATCCTGTAAAAAATAAAATTACCATATTTTGAAGGTCATCAATCTCAATTGATGACCTTTTTTCTTGCAAAAATAGTCATTTTATGATCGTGATAATTTTTGTAAATTGATTCCCGGAAACTCACAGATTAGCAATTGCCCAAAATGAATCTTGTCACATGAAAAAGCGCATCATCTGGATCATCGTGCTCCTATTCTTCGCCGGTGGAATTTATTACCTCAATTTATTAATGCCGATTATCACCGGCTATTCCGCTAAGAATTTGGCCTCGGGTGTTTTTGTTGCCGGACGCACGCAGGAATCGCTTGAAAGCGAAGATCTGAATTTCTCCGTCATTCAATTTGTGCACAACTCAATTGACTACGACAAGCATGAGGTGACCAGCCGTTTTTTGTGGGGCAAGTCAAAAGCCATCTATATTCCGGGTTTTGGATGTACGTTGGTGAAAGATTTTTCGGAGGATGAAATTCGAAACCGACCATATCGGGTGGTGAAGCCGTTGCCGGAAAACCCGGATTCCCTAGCCTGGCCAATGGGGAACATGATTGCCGATACTTTCCCATCAAATATTGACCGTCAAAAGTTGAGTGCAGCGGTGCGGCAAGCCATGGCTGATACCATTCCTTACAAAGGAACATTTGCGACGATGGTTATATATAAAGGCCAGCCAATCGCTGAAGTTTACCGGGACGATTTTTCTCCTGACAATCGATTGTTGAGCTGGTCGATGGCCAAGAGTTTTACCAATGCTTTGGTTGGGATTCGGGTGAAAGAAGGCAAGCTCGACATCAATAAACAATTGTTGATCAAAGATTGGCAAAAAGATGATCGCAAAAAAATCACGTTGAATAATTTGCTACATCAAAATAGTGGGTTGGCCTGGAACGAAACCTACGGCAACCTTTCTGATGTCACGAAAATGTTGCATGAGATTGGCGATATGGGTCTTTATACGCAAGAAAAAGCCTATCAATATCCGGCAGATTCGGTGTGGAATTATTCATCTGGAACAGCCAATTTAGTGAGTCGAATTGTGCGTCAATCATTTGATAATGATGCTGATTATTACGCTTTTCCGCGCAAAAATCTGTTCAATAAAATTGGCATGACCAGTGCGATTTGGGAAGTCGATGCCTCTGGCACCTTTGTAGGTTCCTCCTATTTGTATGCCAGCTTACGCGATTTTGCCCGCTTTGGATTGCTCTATTTGAACCATGGGAACTGGCTTGGAGATCAAGTGCTGCCTATAGGTTGGGTGGATTATACAACGCAGCCGTCTAAAGGTTCCGAGGGACAATACGGAGCTTTCTTTTGGTTGAACCGATCCGGTGATTTCCCAAGCGTTCCGAAGGAAGGATTTTATTACAATCGAGACGGACAAACTATTTACATTTTTCCGCATGTCCCTGAAGATATGTTTTATTGTGAAGGACACGATGGACAATTTATTTGCATTATTCCATCCAAAGATTTGGTGGTTGTGCGCATGGGTTATTCAAAGCCACCGGAGTTTAACATGGACGGCTATCTTAACGGAATTTTAGAAAGCATCAAGTAGAGAAAACATTGTGATTCAGTTCCCTTTTTTAGACTTCATTCCTGCGGAAGCAGGAATCTTATACATACTTTCCTGAATGCATGCAGTTAAAAGTGACTTCATTAAGCTCAAGAGATCCTGGATCAAGTCCGGGATAAGGTGTTGATGCTGCTGTCTATTGCCAGCAGCCGGCCAGTCATTGCACCTGGTAATTATAAAAACTGTTGTCGCGGTTCCCAACGACCAGGTTAAAATAGCTGTTGTCCGAATTGAAAACTCCAATGGTAAAATCAGTATTCCCGTGAAGTGGAAATCCGTTGTACATGGAGCCATCGTTATTTAGCAAGTACACCCGATTTTCGCTACGACAAACCACTCCAACCTTTCGGTCATTATTCGAAAACTGGTAGGTATTTGGCGTGCTGGAAATTGGTGCATTGAATTCATGTTCAAACAGCTGATTTCCTTTGTGATTGAATGCTTCCAATTTTTCTCCATCGGCAAATACAAAATCTGTTTTCCCATCGCCGTTCAAATCGTCAGCGGTGAAAAAATGATTTTTGCTGAAATCATCTGTTTTGATGGTCGTATTTTGCCCACTAAAGTATTGCAAGTGTATGATCCCTTTGACGTCGGTTGTCGCAA
>DATFMO010000192.1:0-12015 GCA_035266925.1 Sunxiuqinia sp.
TCATTCATGTATTCGACAACACCATTGTCGATGGAGTTTGAGGCAACACCAATTGGGAGGTTGTCAAGTATGGTTTGGATGTATTCGTTCTTCTTACGCAAATCGATTTCCGACTTTTTCTTGCTGGTAATATCGGAAACCATGCCAATGTAAAAATCAATTTCTCCCTGATTATTGCGCTTGGCCGTTACTGCAATGTCCACCCAGCGAATTTCTTTATTAACATTCAAAAATCTTTTTTCCAAGCGGTAGCTGTCTAATTTGCCCTCAATCATTTGTTGCATCAATTCCAACTCATGGTACAAATCTTCGGGATAGGTGAAATCGGTGAAATTCATTTTCAGGAGTTCTTCCCGGGTGTAACCCAGTATTTTTATAAATTCGGGGTTACTATCCAACAGGTTGCCACGGGCATCGGCAACGACAATACCGGTTATTGAATAATTGAAAATTCCCTTGAATTTTTCTTCGCTTTCCTGAATGGCTAAATTCGCTTTTTTGCGTTCCGTAATATCGATGGTTGTCCCAATCATTCTCAACGCTTGTCCTTTGCTATCCCTTATCACATCAGCACTTGCCATGACCCAGCGAGTTTCCTTGGTTTGCTGATGAATAATTTGATGTTCAATCTGAAAGCTGGATTTTTCCTGGCTGCCTAAGATTTTTCGCAAGCGCTTTTCTTCTTTTTCAGGAATGGCGTTTAGTAAGTCTTTGTGTGAAACTTTCCCTGAGGAAAAACCAAAAATCGCCTGGTAGATATCGGAACAGGTGAACGATTTCTCTTTAACGTCATACACCCACATTCCAATATTGCCGGCTTTTTGAGCTCTTTTCAGGTTTTCTTCGCTGCTTTTCAGGGCTTTTACCATCTTCTTTTGTACGGTAATGTCGAGTCCGGAACTGATTATTCCGATGATTTCGCCAGCTTCGTTTTCAACATGAGCATTGTGCCAGGCGATTAAACGTTTTTCACCGCTCTTGGTCAGAATCAAATTTTCGCGGTATGATTCCATTAGAATATTGCTGGTGATGACTTTATCAATTGCCTTATTTAGTTGTTCCTTAATCTCGCTGGGGACAAAATGATCAATCCATCTTTTTCCAATAATTTCATGTTGTTGATACCCTAATATTTCTGATGTTTTTTTATTGGCTAAAAATACTTTCCCGTCCCGGTCAAGGGCAAGAATCATCACTTCGGCAATATCCAGGTACTGTTGTGCTCTTCTTTTTTCAAGGCTCAGTGTTTTGTATGATTCGACCAATTCCTCAGTACGTTCTTCAACCAATTCTTCCAGGTGATTTTTGTATTTAATCAGCTCCTGTTCCTGCTTTTTATTCTCCGTAATTTCAGTAAATGTCACCACTAAACCTTCAATACTGTCTTCAATGGTGCGGTAAGGATTAATTCGCATCCAGAAGAATCGGTTGCCGGGTGTTTTTACCTCCACTTCTTTGGGGATCAGATTTTCCAACACTTCAAGAAGGTCGTTGGTCAGGTTTGAATAATCCAGCTTGTTGGTGAATAGTTTGATCGAACGGCCGATGTCCGATTCGAGCAAATCGATGATGGTTGAGATGGATGGCGTAAAGCGAAAGATCTTCAGTTTTTTATCCAGGAAAATGGTGGCAATCTGGGTGCTTGCCAACAGGTTGAGAATGTCGTTGTTTACATCAGTCAATTCGTCAATTTTAGATTGCAGTTGCATGTTGGAGTTATTCAACTCTTCATTGACCGATTGAAGTTCCTCTTTGGAAGTTTCCAGCTCTTCATTGGCGCTTTGAAGTTCTTCGTTGATCGACTGTTCTTCTTCGTTCGAAGCTTTCAGTTCTTCGTTCGTTGTTCCCAGCTCCTCAATCGTACTTTGAAGGTATTTCTGAGTTTCCCGCAGTTCTTTTTCCAGTTCATTAATTTGGTCGGCCATCTGGTTGTCGCCCACAATCAATGGTTTCCCATCTTTTAGGTCAAGTTTGCTTTGGAGGAAACTCACCATGTATAATTCTTCTGGAGAGTCATTTCGTGTGATGGGCGAGACAATGATGTCGACGAATTCCGCGATATCTTCATTGGTCAGCTGAATGTTTTTCTTGACAACCTCTTGTTTTCCGTTTTTGGCTTTACGAATGGCGTGGGACATTGAAAGCCTGATTTCCTGCTTTGCAGACTGAATAATGTTAAAGGTGGGTTCACCAGTTGGTTGTTCTATAAATTTACCTGTTTTTCCCTGGTAAAATAAAATATCATCATTGGCATTGATGATGATGCTGGGTGGAGTGAATCGTTCCAGAACGACTGCTCTGGCAAGTTCACTGAGGTTTTTCTCCTGGTTTTTTTTGTGATCCATGATCTTACTAGTATCATAATAATTGGTCGCCGAAAACATCCAATGAGGCGTATATTGCTCAATGGTATTGATTTTTCGAAATATTTTAGCTTTTCGATTGACAACAGAAAAGAGCTGAGTGGCATTGCCCAGATTTTCTGAGTTGCCGAGGAATAAAAATCCGTCATTCAACAATGCATAATGGAAGGTTGACAATATTTTTTGTTGAAGTTCATTGTTCAAATAGATGAGTAAATTCCGGCAACTGATTAAATTCAGTGAAGAATACGGTGGGTGTCCCAGCACATTTTGCTCGGCGAAAATGATCATCTCCCTGATCTCCGGCACAACTTTATATTGATCATTTACCGGGATGAAATAGTCGTCGAAAAACTTTTGGGGAACTGTTGTTCTAACGATCCCGGGATACAATCCTTCCCGGGCTTTTTCAATGGCCCATAAATCAATATCTGACGCAAAAATCTTGACCTGGAAACGGCGTTTTTCTTTTTTTAGGATATGATTCAACACAATAGCAATGCTGTATGCTTCTTCACCGGTTGCACATGCCGGAATCCAAATACGAATGATACCTTCTTTGGCGTTGTTGATAATTTCCGGCAACACAGTTTCTTCAAGAAATTTGAAGGCTTCCTTTTCACGGAAGAAACTGGTAACACTGATCAACAGTTCTTTGCTCAAGGCCTGGGACTCTACTTTATCTTCTTTGAGAAAGTCGAGATACTCACCCAGATTGTTGATTTTTGTGGAATTCAGCCTTCTTCCCAGGCGTCGAAAAAGGGTGTTCCGCTTATACTTTGAAAAGTCTTTGCCTGTTCTTTTTAAAAGAATGGTAAAAATTGCTTTAGCATGTTGATCATAGTCGGCCTCATCAAGTAAAAATGATTTGTTATGGCGATCAAAATGATCGATGATTTTTTGAGGCATTTCCTCGGGTGGCATCACAACATCTACAATGCCGGACGCCAATACCGATTCAATCATTCCACTTTGACTGGCTGATGTTGGCGACTGTACGAGCACCAGTCCTCCATTTTGATGAATTTTTTGAATGCCCTCAGCACCATCGTTTCCTGTTCCTGATAAAATAGCAACAACAGCCAAATCTTTTTGTGTTGCAGCCAATGAAGCCAGGAAAGTGTCAATGACATGAAACAGTTCTTTTTTATTGGTAGATGGTAACAGTGTAAATTTGTGCTCCTTAAGGTTGAGAATTTCATTTTCCGGAATAACATACAGATGATCAGGTTTGATCTCCATATTATTCTTAATCAGTGAAACGGGAATCTTCGTATTCTTTCTTAAAATGTTTGTCAATAGACTTTTATGATCAGCTGATAAGTGTTGAACAAAAACATATGTGTAGCCTGATTTTGAAGGTATATTGGAGGTAAAACGTTGAAATGCTTTTAACCCGCCTGCCGATGCACAAATTGCTATTATTGGCTGTTTTGGGTCTGTTTTACTCATGGGGAAGGACATTTTCCTAAATATAACAAAATTTATCAGCGGAAAAAAAAGGCGTGCGTTCAAAGCATAAAAAATAACTCTCGAATCACATATTTATGTAAAAAACTATTGTTTTAGGAGTTTGTCCAATGTAGATTCCGGAACTTTAAAAACGGTACCGTGCCGTGTTCCGGGCGGAAAGCTGATTTCGTCATTGATAACTTTCCAGTGTTTTAAATCGCTACTGCTTACTGCTCCCATGTGGTGGCGGGTGTATTCATCGTAAAAAACCACCCATTGATCACCAATTTTAGTGACTGTCGGCCCTTCCACCCAGTCAGGACTGATTGGTTTTTTACTGGCCATTTCGTAGCCACCGGTCAGGTTTTTACTAGTAGCAATCAGGATGTGTTTTTTGGGTGGTTTCCGCGTTTCATCTTTCAGGAACATGTAGCAGGTACCACTAATCTTTTTGATGGTTGCATCAATCACATTGAACCCTCCGTCATACAAAAGTTTGGTGGGTGAGAATGTTGTAAAATCTTTGGTGGTTGTGTAATACATCCGGTGATTGTATTTTGAGTCGCCTTGGTTTTCGCCCTTTTTAAAGCGACCGGGAATGGTGGTTGCCCAGAAAATCAGGTAGCGATCACTGCCTTTGTCATAGTATATTTCCGGGGCCCAACAGTTCAGTGCAGTTGGCTCATCTTTCATAACTGGAACAAATTGTTGTTTGGACCAATGAATCAAATCTTTGGAACTCGCATAGCCAATGCCGCGATCATTCCAGCTAACGGTCCACACCATATGAAAAAGTTTGTCCGGGCCCTGAATGATGCACGGATCACGCATCAACTTGTCATCAGCTACTTTTGGCGTTAAAAACGACTGGTTGTTTTTCAATGCAGTGTAATGGTATCCGTCGCGACTGTATGCCAGGTGGAGCCCGTCTTTCCCATTATTATTGAAGTATGAAAAAAGGTAGACTTGTTTTTCCTGAGCCTGACAACTTATTAATAAGAATGCCAGAAGTACGTTTAATATTGCAGTTTTCATTAGGTCTAATTTTCCGGGTCAATATTGAGCTGTAAAAATAGGAAATGCTCCGCAAGGAATACTTTTAATAATGAAATTTTAAGGAAGTTTAGAGAATGATTTTTTCAACTTGTGGTTTGTAGTTTCTTCCAATCGGAATTTTATGCTTCCCAATTTCAATCATTCCGGGGTGCAATGCAGTGATTTTTGAAAGCGAAACAATGTACCCACGATGAACCCGTAAAAATTTGCTTGCGGGCAGTTGCGCTTCCATGTGACTGATTCGCTCTTTGATGGTTATTTTATCGTTTTCGGTGTGTACAATCAAGTAATCGCCAAAACTTTCCAGGTATAAAATATCCTGGAAGAAAACTTTGAGCCGTTTTTTGTCGGCCTTCAAAAACAGGTGATCCTGATTTGTACCGGGCGTCTCTTGTGCTGATGTGGTCGCTGGATGTTCATTCATCCGTTGGTAAAACCGGTTGATGGCTTTACTAAACCGAAGCAGGGAGATCGGTTTCAGTAAATAGTCGACCACATCCAGTTCAAATGCGTCAATGGCGTAATCGCGATAGGCCGTGGTGAAGATCACTTTGGGTGGCTGGTTGAGGTTGCGCAAAAAATCAACGCCGGTAATTTGGGGCATCTGAATATCGAGAAAAATCAGGTCAACATTTGTTTTTGCTAGTAGTTCAATCGCCTCAATCGCATTGCTGCATTTACCAACCAACTTCAGGTTTTTGAACTCAGCCAGGTGGTTTTTAATGACCCGAATGGCAATGGGTTCATCATCAACAATCAAACAGTTATAAGTTATTTGGTCCATTTTTCCTCGGTTATTTGGGATGAAGTTTTTTGCAATGTTAGCTGTAAATCCACCGTAAATGTCATTTCGTTGGGCGTAATTTTAAGCCGATGTTTTTCAGGATACAATAATTGAAGGCGTTTGGTTACGTTTTTCAGCCCGATCCCCTGACTGTATTCATCATTGTTTGTCGCCTCCGGGTTTCGGCTGTTTTCAATGTGCAAACGAAGTTCAATGTCAGCGATTTTAACTTCAATTTTCACAAAAGGTTTTTGAATGGATTTGCTCACACCATGCTTGAATGCGTTTTCAAAAAAAGCGATTAACAACATCGGCGCAATTTGCAATTGGTCAATTTCCCCGGTAATGTTGAAGTCAATTTTCAGCTTTTCACCGTAGCGAATTCGTTCAATCTCAATGTAATTTATTAAATGTTCCAGTTCGCTCCTCAAACTTACTGTTGGCTTGTTGCATTTGTAAAGCATGTAATCCATCAGGTCCGAGAGCTTTAAAACCAGTTCCGGTGCCAAATCTGATTTTTCCAGGGTCAATCCGTACAAATTATTTAGTGTGTTGAACAGAAAATGAGGGTGGATCTGTGCTCGTAAAAGTTTCAATTCAGATTCCCGAAGTTTTAGCTCCGTTTCCAGCTGCGCTTTTTCCAGGCGTGTGTTTTCTTTTTTCATATAGAAAGCTCGTTTGACCTGCTCAATGGCGATGAAGCCGATGATGATGAAATACAAACCAACCAGTAGAAAGACGACATCGACCGATGCTGGATCGAGTTTGTAGAGCTGAAAATCGCTCACGGTGATAAAGACGAACAAGCTAATCATTAGTTCGGCCCAGAGTGTAAAAACGAGCGTGTAAAACAGGAAAAGCGTGAAGCGCCAATAGTAGCCACGAAACAGAAAGCGGGGAATGAGGTAATAATTGAGGAAATAACCCGTAACGATGGCCAGTGGAAAAAGCAACGACGCGAAAATGATGGTGGTTTGATAGTCCCGGTTGGCGCGTCCAAAAAACAGGATAAAGAACAAATAGGATATCACCCAAAAAAAAAGGTGTTGTCCAACTTTGATCAAACTTAGGCCCGAAAAACCAGGACTGGCAAATTTCAATCTTGAGTTCATTGTTGCTCGTGTTCAGGGAATCAATACCGATTGGTATTTAAGAAAACTCAATAATCACTTCGTTTATTATTGAGTTTGATATAGATACCCAATGTGCAAATTTTGTAATAGGGTATAAAATACTGAAAATATCGCTTGAAACCGAAATCTTGTCGATGAACAACAGGATTTTGCCCACTTATGATTAGAAACGTCGTTGAATGGAATTTGTGGATCAAGTTGCAGTATCGGTACAATTTTTTGACGTTCGTCGATCTAAAAAGGATTTTCTTTTCAGCAGCCATAAACTTGTTTCAGATTTTCAACTTAAATTTAACGATATGAATGTATTTGATTTATTTGCAATGGGAGGTCCGCTGTTGATGACAATCATTACCATCTGGGGGATTGCCATGCTGGTATTTACCGTTCAAAAGGTGATCCACTTTTTTGTACAGCAGAAGTACACCGAAAGTGGACTGGGATTGATTCTTCTTTTTGGAAGCCTCGCAATTGTCAGCGGATTTTTAGGTCAGGCCGTTGGCTTGTTGATGGCATTTAACGCCATTGAAGCAGCGGGCGATGTCTCTCCCGCATTGATTGCCGGCGGATTAAAAGTAAGTATGATTGCCCCGATGTACGGAACTTTTATATTTCTTTTTTCCCTGATTTTATGGGGTGTGTTGAAGGAGGCTTACGTTCGGAAAAGCGAAGTTTAATTCAACCCATTTTGTGTCTAATACCTTCTAATTTAGCAGTTTTCAGGAAAGCTCTTCGTTGTTCGGAGAGCTTTCAATGTTGAAAATATTATTTTCCAGCGGTTTGTCGATACCACTCCACAAAGTTTTTCACCCCCTCTTCAAATGAATATTGCGGATTGTACCCTAAAAGTTCCTTGGCTTTGTCAATGTTGGCATAGGTAATATCTACATCACCCGGTTGCATCTGCATTTGTTTAATCCGAACTTTCTTTTCGGTGGCTTTCACGATGGCAGCAATCATTTCAGAAAGTTTTACCGGCTGGTTGTTGCCCAAATTAATGGTCTCATAGACCTTGTCGTGTGCTTCCAGGTAATTGATTGCACCGACGATTCCGGAAACCGTATCTTCATAATAAGTGTAATCGCGTGAGGTGCTGCCGTCGCCAAACATGGGGATTTCTTCATCGTTCAAAATCAGCCGGGTAAATTTATGAATGGCCAGGTCTGGTCGTTGGCGAGGCCCAAAGACAGTAAAAAAACGCAGGTTGATAATGTCCAGATCATACAGCGAATGATAGGTGTAGTTGATCAGTTCGCAAGCCTTTTTGGTAAAAGCATAAGGCGAAATAGGATTGCTCACATCCTGTTCTTCGTGAAATGGAGTTTCCTTCGTGTTTCCATAAACCGATGAAGATGAAGCAAAAGCCATTTTTTTGATGCCCATATTTTTCATCACATCCAAAATATTCTGGGTCGCCATAATATTTGCCCGAATATAGCCCTGCGGATCTTCAATGGATGGGCGAACACCTGCTTTGCCAGCGAGGTGTACCACACTGTCGATGGAAAATCCGTTCAACCCCTTATTCAAGGCGTCGAAATCTGCCAAATCTACCTCCCGAAAATGAAACCGGGGGTGATTGACAAAGTCGAGCATGTTGCGTTCTTTGATCTTCCGGTCGTAAAACGGATCGAAATTGTCGATACCGATGACTTGGTGACCGTTCCCTAATAAATGTTCGGTTAAGTGTGATCCAATAAAGCCGGCGCACCCGGTAACAATGATGGTTGACATGGCTGTACGTTTATTTTATTTTTCCTGAAATCAATGCAATGAATTTGTTGACGACAGGAATATCAATTCGTTGAAAAAGACTTCGTTTGTTGAGATGGATTAAGATGTTCCGCAGGTAGATGAACATACCCATGCTATGTGCCGCAATCAGCACGGGATCCAGACGGAATGCACCGTAAATCAGGTTCATAATTGAGCCGCACACACTGATAACCCAAAAGCCCATAGGCAGAAGCGATTCTTTCCGGTTTTCAGAATAAATCCACTGGTAAAAGAAACGTGAGATGAAGACCAGTTGTGCCGTGATTCCCCAAATCATCAACCCCAAAGGGTTGTTTTCATTCTTCAGGAAGGTGCTTGGTGTATAATCGGTTCCAAAAAATAAATACCCTAGAATGAGGAATGGCATCGCCACAATGAGAATCCTTAAAATTGGATTCATTGGTTTCCAAACTTTTTTAAGTTGCAGGTTACGCACATAAATAAAATATACCAGTAATTGCCCAATCAGGATCGCCGCATCCTGGCGAAGAATCCCGTAGGTGAGCATCAAAATGGAAGCGATCAAACTGATCTTCCAGAAAAGGGAAGGAGACAAGACCTGTCCTTCATGCTCGGATTTAAACCACTGAACGATATTCCTTCCAAAAAACAGGAATTGTGAGAAAAATCCGATCCCATATATCAGGTAGTTGTGCATTATTTCACTTTTTCAGGCGATGCAAATATAAATCAAATTGTTATCAACTTGAATAGTTTCATCGGCTATTCATTTGAATGATGATCAAAAATTAGTTTTTCATATAAATATAGAAGAACGGCAGATTGTGACAAAATAGTTTGGAAGATCGATGGAAAATTGTCTGCTTGTTGGTTTGTTAATTTCCCATCTAATAGTAGGTAAGATTCATAAAATGAAAAGGTTGAAGAAGTCCTTCTGAAATTTAAGATGTGTTTATCTGTGAAGGATTTTGGAAGGCTATTTTTGTAATTAAAATTTGAATATCTTTGCGGCAAATAGAACAGGGAGTAATTGAAAGAAAGGTTTTTATATTCATGAATAATATCCGCAACTTTTGCATCATCGCACATATTGACCATGGGAAAAGTACCTTGGCCGACCGGCTGTTGGAAGTAACAAAAACCGTGAGTGAACGGGAAATGAAAGCCCAGGTGCTCGATAATATGGATTTGGAACAGGAGCGAGGCATCACCATTAAGAGTCATGCTATTCAGATGGATTATGAACAGGATGGTGAGAAATATGTGCTTAATTTGATCGATACCCCGGGACATGTTGACTTTTCATATGAGGTATCGCGGTCAATTGCTGCCTGCGAAGGTGCGTTGCTGATTATTGATTCCACACAGGGAATTCAAGCTCAGACTATTTCAAACCTGTACCTGGCGATTGAACACGATCTGGAAATTATCCCGGTGTTGAACAAGATGGACTTGCCCAATGCCATGCCGGAAGTTGTGGAAGACCAAATCATTGATTTGATCGGATGTAAACGGGAAGAGATTCTGCGAGCCAGTGGTAAAACAGGGGAGGGAATTGATGAAATTTTACGACGTATTGTTGAAGTGATTCCTGCTCCACAGGGCGATCCGGAAGCACCATTACAGGCTTTGATTTTCGACTCGGTTTTTAACTCTTTTCGCGGAGTGATTGCTTACTTCAAAATTGTCAATGGAAGCATTAATCAAGGTGATTTGGTGAAGTTCGTCAATACCAAAAAAGAATACGGTGTCGATGAAATTGGCGTGTTGCGTTTGGGTATGGAAAAACGTAAAACACTCAGCGCTGGTAATGTGGGCTATATCATCTCGGGAATAAAAACAGCCAAAGAAGTTAAAGTTGGTGATACGATCACACACAAGGGGCGGCCGTGCACGGCGATTTCTGGTTTCGAGGAAGTGAAGCCGATGGTCTTTGCAGGTGTGTACCCAATTGATGCTGAAGATTACGAAGATCTTCGTGCTGCTATGGAAAAGTTGCAGCTGAATGATGCTTCATTGACTTTTGAGCCCGAATCATCGGCTGCGCTGGGATTTGGTTTTCGATGCGGTTTCCTGGGCATGTTGCATATGGAGATTGTTCAGGAACGTCTGGATCGCGAATTCGATATGAATGTGATTACCACGGTGCCAAACGTTTCGTACCTGGTTCATTCAACTGAGGGGGAAACAACCACGGTGTATAATCCATCTGGATTGCCTGCGTCAACAACGATAGAAGAAATTGAAGAGCCCTATATTCGCGCTCAAATCATTACCAAGTCTGATTATATCGGGCAGGTGATGACCTTGTGCCTGGAAAAGCGGGGAATGATGAAAAAGCAGGATTACTTGACCGCTGAACGTGCCGAGCTCACGTTTGACATGCCGCTGGGAGAGATTGTTTTCGATTTCTACGATAAATTAAAATCAATCTCGAAAGGCTATGCTTCGTTTGATTACCATATGATTGGATACAAGCCGGCCAAATTGGTTCGTTTGGATATCCTCCTGAATGGTGAAATGGTGGATGCCCTTTCTTCATTGATCCACTTTGACAACGCCTATACACTTGGTCGCCGCATGTGCGAAAAGCTAAAGGAACTGATTCCTCGTCAGCAGTTTGATATTGCAATACAGGCGGCGATTGGTGCAAAAATTATTGCCCGCGAAACAGTGAAAGCTGTTCGGAAAGACGTAACAGCTAAATGTTACGGTGGTGATATCTCGCGTAAGCGAAAACTGCTGGAAAAACAAAAGAAAGGTAAAAAGCGCATGAAACAGGTTGGTAATGTTGAAGTACCACAGAAAGCTTTCCTGGCTGTTTTGAAGCTTGACTAAAATAAAACAATTGCACTTTTCTTTCGTTTATTTAATTGGAAGTGTTGTGATTTTAAATAACTTATCATAGATTTATGTTTCAAAAGTTAACTAAAATATTTACAATGCCTAGAAAAGCCGAAAAACTGACCTTTTCTATTTCTGGAAATGGAATCTTACATGTCAAATCGTCGGATTTGATAAAATCAAAAAAATTTAAAAAGCAGGTTGAAATTGTCAAGGCTCATTCAAAAGGCAAGAAATAGCCTTTAAATGAACGTTTTACCCCTAATTATTTTATTCCCTTTAATTTCCGGGTTTTTATTCGCCTCAAATTTTGAACCCTTGAGGTATAAAATTGATCGCGCAGAGAACAACAGGCTTTATTTCTTGTCAGCATTTTATGGATTTATACTTTTTGCTTTTTCGAGTCTGTTATTTCTCCTACTACTGTTTGAAAAGGGGGTTTTCAATGACTTTTTGAAAAGCATTAATTACAAATTTGGAATTCAATTATCCAATATAGAAGAATACATAGTTGTTATTCTTTTGATTACGATGGTACTAGGGCCGTTGTTGGGAAAAGTTTTGGATTTGGTTATCCCAGAACGATTAAGACTTAAGTTTTATAAAAGAGCAATCAAAGATAACGACTTTGATAAATTGTTTCTTA
>DATFMO010000193.1:0-4467 GCA_035266925.1 Sunxiuqinia sp.
ATTTTGTAATAGCAGGCTAGCTTTCGTGCGAGAAGTGCTCATCAATTGCGCCTGGATAAACATTTCCGGTATTTTGGATAGAAACACCCCACTTTCATTCACTTCGTATTCTGTTGGCGCTTGGTTATTTCCAGGATGAAAAAGTGGAACTGTTTTGAATTTTAGGTCACCTTTTTTGTTTCGATATCGCAAAACAGCATTAAAATGATTGGTCAGTATTGAATAGTTCAATTTTGAGTCATCTGTACCAATGTATGAAGAATGATAGTAACTGTATAAATTCGGCGAGGGTACATCCAGCCAGTCAACCCAAATTTTAAAATCGCTTAACTTTTTAGTGAAAGCCTCATCATAGCCTATCTGAAACGAAGAACCTTTAACCGGCTCAGGGCCAAATGGCATGAACGTTTTTGAAGCGTCCAGTGTCCCAAGATCATTTTCGAGATCTAACGATTTGATTCCTTCTACATGAACTGAAATAACTGAATTTTCAAGTACAACACCTTGAAAAAAACGATTCACATAGTCCGTAGAAGAAGTATCCGGAATGATTTTCATGATTGGGTAAATGGTCTGAAAATCGCCATCAAGTATTTCACCGTTGTAGTAGCTTACCGGTTTTTCGGTTTCAGGCAGTTCGACTTGAAACTTGAATTGATAACTTCCGGATACTTTTTGAATGGAAGGGCTCGCATAAAAAGCCCCCAGCCATTCCTCTTCTCCACTCAGGTATATTTTTAAGGCATTTGACAATGCAGATTCAGGAATTGAAAAATCCTCATCGGCCCGCAATTGCAATGTTACATTGATCGTTCGAATCCCTTCTTGAAGCCACAGAATTGGGCTGGCCAATGCAAAACCAACGTCGGCCGTTGCAAACTTTGTTTTACCGAACGCCGGCCATTTCGGATCATCTTTGGGCAAATCTTCGTCACCTGCACCATCTTCAGAATTGGCTATTTCGCCAAAGTGAACCAGATCATTGGCCGTTGGATCAACCAGCACCGATTTAACTTTTTCGACAGTCGCATGGTTGACCACCAAATCTTCAGTGAGTTGGTAGAACAAATCGACTCCTTCAGCATCTTTCCCAGCTTTTAGGGTTGTTCCGGCATCCAGTTTTGTTGGATCAATATTTTTGGCTAGTTCAAACAACACATGTATTTGGTCGGCCACCGCACTTTTAGGGGCAAGTCGCAAAACATCGCGAAAAAACGTATCCAAATGTTTTTTGGTCAACCCGTTTTGTTGGTCTTGTTGCTTGTGGAATAGGCGTAAAAACGATAAAAACAAGGCGGTTTGCGGACTCATTTCCCCATTCAGAATGGCTTCAGGATTATCTTTCAATTTTTGTAGAAAGACCTGCCAGTCGCCGTCCACCTGGTTTTCGATATTGTAAAAATTGAGCAAGCCGGCAAATTTATAAGCATAGTCAATAAAATCGCTTTCCGACCGACCATCAATTTTCACAGAATCAGGATTAAGCTTTGCCGGATAACGGCCCGATTGGCTGGTACCGTCGCGAACAAGAGAATTGATATGATCGTTACATTCTTTCATTTTTCAACACTTGAGCCTTCGTTGATGTAAAAAGGATAGACAAAGTTTCTTCGGGAGTTGGTGGCGCTGATCGTATAATCGACGATGATTTTCACCAAGCCTTCGTTATCGCTATCAGTGGCCATGTCTACTGAATTGAGCAAAATCCGCGGTTCGTAATACAAAATCGCCGTTTCAACCAGGTTGCTGATATAGGTCTTCACCGTGATATTCAATGGTTCGAAAACCATGTTGCTCAGGTCACATCCATAGTCTGGGCGCATAATTCGTTCTCCAAGCCGCGTGGACAACAAGATGTGAAGGCTTTCTTCAATATCCTGCTCATCCGATGACATGCGAATTTGCGCAGCATCCTTGTTGAACTCAGGAGGAAAGCTCCAACCGGTTCCTAAAAATGATTTGTATGGTTTGTTGTTTGACATGATGCTGGATTCTCGATTCTCGATATTAGATTATTGATTGCTATTGTAACTGAGACTGGCAACTGCAACTTTTTCACCCTCCGATGATCACGGTTGGGTCTCCGACGACAATGACTCCGCCATGAGCTGTTGCATCGCCCATTCTAGCGGCTGGCATTCCGCCAATCATCACGGTTGCTGAGCCCAGGATGATAGAATCCGGCGGGCCGGTGCAAGTGAGCATATCTCCCATTCGGGCTGCTGGCATCCCTCCAATTAAAACAGTTGGACATCCCGGTGGCAATATTGGGCCACCAACATGAGGCACGGTTCCTGTCACCATCGGACAAGTATGCATATCTCCTACTCTGGCTGCTTGTGGCATAGGTTTTTCTTTTTAATTAATTTGTACGATGGCACCCTTCACGGTCATCGTTCCATTAGAATTCAGTTCGGCTGCTGCCGACGCCTCCGCTTTCAGCTGGAGATTGGCTTTTAATTCAATGTTTGTTCCTCCTTCGGCTTTCAAGTTTCCGGTGGCTTTCAATATCAAATCATTGGCTGATTCGAGCGTAATCCCACTGCTGTCCAGCGTAATGCTATTTCCATTTTCATCTTTCAATGAAATGGATCCATCCTGGTCGCTCAGCACCAGGCTATTGCCATTTGGCGTTTTGATGTCAATGCTTTTTTCGTCATCATTAAAAACGACTTTCAGTTCCTCACGACTGACGTATCCTTTCTCATTGTTATCGTCCCTGGGATCAAATGGTGCAGGTTTTGAACTACTATTGAGCATTCCCAACACAATGGCGTCACGCGGATCATCGTTCAAAAAACCAACGACGACTTCATCGCCTATTTCAGGCATAAAAAACAGTCCCCGGTTTTTGCCGGCATCTAGTGTCGCCACACGGGTCCAGATTCCTTCATCCTGACTAGAGATCATTGGTATTTTTACTTTGATGCGAAACTCGCCTTCGGGATCACCCTCCAGCGCTGTGACGATGCCAATCTGCAATCCATTCACGCCCGGAACAACGGCAGATGCCGGTTTGTCCATCACGTCTTTCATGGATTGTGCAAACCAGTTCTCGTCCAGTCCGAATTGCACATTGGTAGTCCAGCCACCACGCGAGATATCATGATTAACAGAGGAAACAAACGCTTTTCCATTAAAGCGATCACCCAAACCGTTCAATTCAATCAACGCTCCGGGCTTCACATCGGCGAAGCCCTGAAAACTGACACGACCTTTTATTTTAGAAAGCTTAATGCGCATGAGCTTGCTGTCAATCCACGATTGCAGCTCATCCGTTTTCAACTGCCCACCATGTTTTAGCATGAACTTGTCCACACCGGTTGATGATGCCAAATCAGAACTGCTCAGGTTTCCCTGTTCTGTCACACCTGGATCGTTGGCTTCGAGATCCATTAATTCCAGGCTTGTGTTGTCCCACGATTGACCTTCAACTTCTGTATATTGCGAACGACCATCCAGTTCAGCTTCAAACTCGAAGATATTGGCACCATAAGTCAAATTCAGCACGGGGTCACTGCTCATATCCGGTTTCTTCAAACTCAACGTTCCATCATCTACCAACAGTAATTTGTTGTTCGTATCGGCTCGGGTGAGCAAGAAATCCCAGTCGGTAGCATGCACTTGCACCAGGCGTTTGTTTTCAAACGATGTTTCTTCAACATCACCCGATTCCAGTCCGTGGTCGCCAATTAGCTGATCGCAAAGCTCGCTGTCTTTCAAATTATAGAAGTATTTGCTGTTTCGATTCAGCGTCATTTTATAAACTTTATCGCGACATTCTACCACTAATTCCGACGCACTGTTTCGCCGTGTTTTTAACGCCTGTTTGGTAATAATTCCTTTGAAAATTGTGTTTTCGTCTGAATTGTAACCGACCTGAATCTCAATCTCATTGCCGGGTATAAAAAGTTCGCCACCGCTGATTGGAAAATCTTCGTCAGCAGCCGAACCATCTTTCATTCGTAATTTGGCAAACGGAATACGATTGACCTCTTTTACCACCTGAATACCAAGCGTGCCAATAGTTTGGGGCACAGGTGTTCCGTTAATCAGAATAGTGGTAGTGATCACCTCTGAAGGCGTAGAGATAGGTATGTTACGTTCGTTGATCATTTAGACGTTTTATCAATTGGCGGAAAATGAATTCGTGTTCCCACAGGAACCTGTCTCAAACTTCTTAGTTTATTGGCTTTGGCAACCTCCTGATAGTAGCCGGGCTCGTTGTAAATTCGTTGGGCCATCAGAGGGAGATTATCATCTTCTTTCAGATTACGTACATGCGTTAAATCCGGCGAACTGGATCGCTCACGGGCTGTTCGCAATGAGTCGTTCATTGATTCTACAAAGACGCAATGGGCCTTGGCTCGCAAGGGCGTTCCGTCAGGTTTAAACAGTGTGTAGGTAATGGTCAGATCTTTCAATTTTCCACGGAATAAAAAGCTGCCCCATTGAAGCTGAACAAGA
>DATFMO010000194.1:0-2719 GCA_035266925.1 Sunxiuqinia sp.
CCTCGTGTTCATTGTAATATTTTTGAATGGCCGAATCCGTAATGACAGTATCCATTTTTTGAGCCATGAGCTCCTTTTTGTACTTGTAAGTGAGTAATGAATTCCGGTACTCTTCCAATTCCTGCGACACATCTTTTTGTGCGGGAGTCAGGTTTTCTTCGGCATTCAAGACCAGTAATTTTGCCTGGACCCATTTTTTAATGAAATCATCCACCCACAAAGTGCTGTCTGCTCCTGATAAGTTCGCTGGTAAAACCTTGCGTACATCTTCATGGTACAAAAATTGATCACCAACCTTTGCTAACGGTGTTTTTGTTGACTGTTGCTGACTACACGATACCGCAATCAGGAAAAACAAAATGATATGTAGTGAGCATGCTTTCACTTAACGGGTTGAATACTTTTCAATACTTTTCGATTGACCTTTACTTTATAACGTTTATGAAGCTCTTTAAGCCATTCTTTTTCCAGGTAATTTTGGTAGTCGGACAAATACAACCCACGGGCATCTGTTAGCGATTTGGGCTCTGGAGAAACTTTGCTGCCGTGAACGAAATCCAAACCATCCTGGTAGTCTGCAGGTTTCGCTGTATTCCAAACCAGGTAATCAACAAGTGGATCTTTTCCTTCTTCGTAATATCCATAGGTTACGCCGATTTGATTATTTGGGAACTTTTGATTCACCTGATCTTTCAATTCATTGAGCATTATTTCAGGATCGGCAACGAAAATACCGTTGATGAAATCTTTTTGAGCCTGGTTCCCACACTTTATAATAAAACCTTTGAATCGTGGCCCCCATTTGTATTTTCCCTTATGATGCTTGTAGAATTCTTCCAACCCCGTAGAATCGTTTGATGCTGCGTTCCAAACTTTGTCCTCTGAAATATTGAAAAGCAAAATACCATCGTGATATTCTTTCAACAAGTATTTGAAATCCGGGTATTTTTCAGACAAATGTTCGTCTTCGTACTTGGTCATGGTGTCTTCTACAAACTGGCTATATTTGTTTGGAAGTGGAGGAAGCATGCTTGGTTGTCGGCTTGTACTGGTTGCCTTTTTAAGAAAATCGACGAACTGTTGATTGGTAATTTTTTGATCCGCAAAACTGAAAAGCACATCATCACCATTGGAAAGCGTCAATTTGTTGATCCCACCTTTGGTATAGTTCTGTTTGATGGTGCTCATCAACCGATCATAAGTCACTGAATTTTGCGTAAAATGGTATTCCTTCTTCAGTTTGTTGATGAAAATTTCTTTACTCTGGTGACTCATGTTTGGGCTTTTCCGAATCTTGTCAGCCAAAAACTCCTTCATATCATTGAATGATCCCAGTGGGCGGTATTCAATTCGTTTAATTATATGGAATCCATATGGGGTGCGGATGACCGGAGAAAGCTCACCATCATGTTTTAAGGCGAAAGCAGGCGCTGCAAATTGCGGCATCATGTTCGATGAAGAAAACCAGGGTAGCTCTCCACCTTTGACAGCCGAACGGCGATCGTCGGAATTACTGCGGGCCAGCTTGGAAAAATCAGCACCATTTACCAGGAGTTGATCCAGGCTGTCGATGGCTGCTTTTTGGCGCTTGATGGTCTCTTCGCTGGCATTAGATGCAACACGTTTCATGATGTGGGCCACTTTGATTTGCCCTTTCGCTGGTCGCTTGTCGATCACTTTGATCAGGTGATAGCCAAAGCGTGTTCGAATTGGCATGCTGACTTGTCCAACTGCTGTGTTATACGCCGCATTCTCAAACGGATAAACCATTTGGAAGGCGCTGAAATAACCCAGGTTTCCTTTGTTTTGCTTGGCCGATGGATCTTCTGAATATTTCACAGCCATTTCGCCAAAATCAGCGCCATTCATAATTTGTTTGCGGATGTCCATCGTTCTGTTCCAGGCGTTCAACGTATCTTCAGGAGATGCATCACTTTTTAGGCGAATCAAAATATGACTGGCATCAACTTCTGACTTCATGCGACCATATTCGCGTTTGACCATTTCGTCGGTGTATTGGGCAGCCGTGAGGTAAGGGGCTGCCAAATCGGCCCGGTATTTTTTCAGTTCATTTATAAAACTTGGCACTGTGTCGTATTTTAGCCGTTCGGCTTCAATCACTTTCAGTTTGAAATTTTCAAATAACTCAAGGTATTCTTTGGGAGTTTTTTTGTCGGCCTTATCCATGGCCTGTTCATTGTTCTTTTTGTAAAGTCGCACAAATTCTTCTTTGTAAATCGGGTGGCCATCAATGGTCATGATGACCTCTTTGTTTTTTTGTCCATAGCCTAAAGTCACGGCAAATGTTAACACAAACAATACTAGGAAACGATACATACTAAATTTACTTTTCAGTTTAAGAAATTAATAAAATGCTGGATTTTCTAACGGGTACTGTAGTTGGGGGCTTCGCGGGTAATCGAGACGTCATGAGGATGACTTTCCAGAACACCGGAAGCAGTTATTTTGGTGAATTTGGCATGCATTAATTCGTGAATATTTCTGGCTCCACAATAGCCCATTCCGGCACGTAAACCGCCAATGAGCTGGTAAAGTACTTCATACAATGTTCCTTTATATGGAACCCGTGCTGCAATACCTTCGGGAACCAGTTTTTTAATATCTTCTTCCACATCTTGAAAATAGCGATCTTTTGACCCGGCTTGCATGGCTTCAACAGAGCCCATGCCGCGGTATGATTTAAATTTCCGCCCCTGAA
>DATFMO010000195.1:0-6778 GCA_035266925.1 Sunxiuqinia sp.
GGAACGGTTATTTTCTGTTACACTACTGCAAGCTTTCGCCCGCCTTCCAGTTAGGAAGCATGGTGCCCTGCGTTGCCCGGACTTTCCTCCCTCCGATGTTGTCGGAGAGCGATAGAGCGGTCTGCGCAGCAAAAGTAGCTAAAATTTTGGTGTGACGAGTTTATTTCCTTCTCAAGATTACCATGGTGGCTCCATAGCCATATTCCTGGAAGCTGGCGTCCTGAAACGGGTACTTTTTATACTTATGCGAAAGTTCACGACGCAGTTCCTGCTTTAAGGTTCCATTTCCCAAGCCGTGAATGAACACCACTTTCTTGACTTGTTTTTGAACCGCTTCTTCCATCTTTTGATGAAAATGATCCATTTGAAAGTCCAACATCTCTTTATTGGAAAGACCGTTTGTGTTGTCTATCAATTCGTGAATGTGCAAATCCACCTCCAGTAAATCGGTATTTTCCACAACTGGTTTCGGTTTTCGTGCTGGTTCTTTTTGGCGCGCCGCCTTTTTTATGTCCTTCTCAGTCAATGCTTCAACTACTTTCTCCATTTTCGATTGGTTCAACTTGATCAACATTGCTTTTTCACGGAAGAAATCATTGGCAACAAAACTGCCTGATTTGTAAAATTTAACCGGATTTACATTGACCGAAGCCTCTATTGGAGTTTCGAGTTGACTCGCTTTTTCTTTATAATAGATGAGTTGAAAGAAGTATTCCGGTAAATTGGAAATATCCACTTGCGAAATGGACTCCAGCAACAATTTGGTATTGGGTTCCAGTTCACCAGCTTCTTTGGTGAGGTATTCATTTCCATCAAACTGCGAAAAATGATAAAGCACCGAAAAGTTAGAGTCGTTAATCAAATACACTTTGATCGCTCCATCCAACGGATTTCTGCTGTTGTCAGGAACAAATGCCAAATAAAAATCAGGCTCATCATTTCCTTCAATCAGTGTCGGTTCTTCCTTTGTTTTCTCAATCATTTCAGGTTTTTTCTTCGGCTGCGCCTGCTTGACAAACTGTTCGACTGTTGGTTTTTCATCGCCTGTTGGCTCATCGTCAACGACAACCAGTTCCGACACCAAGGTGGGAATCTCAAAACCATCTTCATTTTCAACGTTCACCATTGATTTGCTCACTATCTTGGTCACGATGCCGCCACCGACATCATTCATAAATTTCACACGATCGCCTACTTTTATCATTTCGTTCAATTTTACTGCAAAATTAACAACTATTTCTGTCGAAAATAATTATTCCGTAATTTTGCCGGCCATGAATACAAAGTCGACCACAAAACCGGTTTTTAATCAACGGGCACAAGCGTTGAATTATGAACTGCCCGATAAGCGAATTGCAAAATATCCGCTGGCAGAGCGTGATGGGTCAAAATTATTAGTTTGGAATAACGGGGCAATTTCAGATTCTAATTTCCGCTCCATAGCCGATTTTCTGCCGGAAGAAAGTTTGCTGGTTTTCAACAATACCAAGGTGATTCGTGCCCGACTACCTTTTCAGAAAAATACCGGTGCTCAGATTGAAATTTTCTGTTTGGATCCGGACACTCCGGCTGATTACCAGTTGGCATTTCAACAAACCGAAAAATGCACCTGGAATTGCATGGTAGGCAACCTGAAAAAGTGGAAGCAAGGACTGTTGGAAAAGCAAGTTTCTGTGGACGGAAAGACGATTTCATTGGTTGCCCAAAAAGTGAAACAAGATCAGGGCAATGTGAAAGTTGAATTCAGCTGGGATGATGCAACAGTTGATTTTGCCAGCTTGATTGAAGCAAGCGGCATTTTGCCGATTCCACCTTATCTGCACCGCGAAACCGAAGCCAGCGACCTGGAACGCTACCAGACAATCTATTCAAAAATAAAAGGTTCTGTTGCAGCTCCAACGGCTGGGTTACATTTTACCGACGACGTGTTTGAATCATTGAAAAAGAAGCAAATCAGCCTGGCGGAAGTGACTTTGCATGTTGGAGCCGGTACGTTTAAACCGGTAAAAGCGGAAACCATTGCCGAGCACGAAATGCATGCCGAGCAAATTGTCGTTTCGCGGCAATTGATTGAACAGTTGGCGAAAAATAACGGCAAGTTGGTTGCTGTGGGAACGACGTCTATTCGCACCCTCGAAAGTTTGTATTGGCTTGGCGTTTCCATGATCGAAAATAAAAATAGCTCTCCTGCTCAACTTTATGTGGAGCAATGGGCGCCCTATCAGGCAACTCAGGAATATTCAACTTTGGAAGTCTTGCAGGCACTGTTAAATTTCATGGACCAATACCAATTGCCAATCATCATTGCTTCAACCCAAATAATTATTGTGCCTGGTTACGAATTTAAACTGGTGGATGGGATGATCACCAACTTTCATCAGCCGCAAAGCACCTTGCTTTTGTTGATTTCAGCCTATCTAGGTGACGATTGGAGACGGGTCTACGAACACGCCCTTGAAAATGATTATCGTTTCCTAAGTTATGGAGACAGTAACCTGTACCTGAAAGCATAAAAAAGGCACCTGCCCATGCAGATGCCTTCAATATATTTAATCGATCAACGTTTTTTTCTACCAAGCAAAAAGTGGCAAACCACTCATCATCTCATTCACCTTTTTACGCACTGATGTGATGACTTCTTCGTTTTCAACATCACTCAATACTTCGTCAATCAAATCAACGATCACCGGCATTTGATCTTCTTTTAAACCACGGGTTGTAATAGCGGGAGTTCCAACGCGCAGACCAGAAGTTGTAAATGGAGAACGGCTGTCAAAAGGAACCATATTTTTATTGATGGTGATGTCAGCACGAACCAAGGTATTTTCTGCAACTTTACCAGTCAAATCCGGGAACTTGGTACGCAGGTCAATCAACATGCTATGGTTGTCTGTTCCGCCGGAAATCACTTTGTATCCCTTGTCGACAAAAGCCTGGGCCATAACAGCAGCGTTCTTTTTTACCTGTGCCTGGTAAGTTTTGTACGAAGGATCCAGCGCTTCTCCAAAAGCAATCGCCTTTGAGGCAATCACGTGTTCGAGCGGTCCACCTTGTTGCCCAGGGAATACGGCGAAGTCGATCACTGCCGACATCATTTTAGTGACACCCTTAGGCGTTTTAAAACCGAATGGGTTTTCAAAATCTTCGCCCATTAAAATGATGCCACCACGTGGTCCACGCAATGTTTTATGAGTTGTTGAAGTGACAATGTGTGCATGTTTTACCGGGTTTTCCAGCAATCCGACAGCAATTAATCCGGCAGGGTGAGCCATGTCAACCATGAAAATGGCGCCCACTTCATCTGCAATTTTGCGCATGCGGGCGTAATCCCATTCGCGTGAGTATGCTGACGCACCACCAATAATCAATTTGGGTTTGTGTTCACGAGCCAACGCTTCCATTTCATCATAGTCCACCAAACCGGTATCTTCTTTTACATGGTAAGCGATTGGGTGGTACAAAATACCTGATGAGTTCACGGGTGAACCATGTGAAAGGTGGCCTCCATGTGCGAGATCAAGTCCTAAAAATGTATCGCCGGGTTTCAACACAACACTCAAAACAGCGGCGTTGGCTTGTGCACCGGAGTGTGCCTGTACGTTCGCATAAACAGCGCCGAAAAGTTCTTTGATGCGATCGATCGCCAATTGTTCGGTTTGGTCAACAAACTGGCAACCCCCATAGTAACGTTTTCCCGGATAACCTTCGGCATATTTGTTGGTCATCACAGAGCCCATGGCCTCCATGACTTGCTCACTAACAAAATTTTCCGAAGCAATTAATTCGATTCCGCTAAGCTGACGCTGGCGTTCTTTTTCAATAATGTCAAAAACAAGTTGATCTCTTTCCATCTGATGTAATTTTCAATAATGAATTAAAGCGCAAAGGTAAAACTTTTTGTGGCTATCAGAAACGAATAGAAATTAACAAATACTTGTTTTTTTGAACGTTTAACATTGGTTGCTCATCCCATTACGACTCTCCTAAGCAGTAACAATTTTTAGAAATTTGCAGTATTAGAATATGGGACCCCGTCTTTCTTTTGGGACCAAATGAACGATGCTCTTTTTTTCGCTTCGCTTTTGAACCGGTTGAAAAAACGGTCAACAAAAGACAGAAGTGTACGATGCAACAGCAGTATTTCTGATTTTTATTTTAAACGATTGAAGTCATGCCCATTCAAAGACTCAAAGAATTTCTGGACAAAAACCACATCGAATACATTACCATCCGCCATTCGTTGGCATTTAATGCACAGAGAATCGCAGCAACCACCCATATTCCGGGAAAGGAATTGGCCAAAACAGTCATGGTAAAACTGGATGGCAAAATGGCCATGGCGGTATTGCCTGCCTCCTTTTTAGTCAACCTGAGTTTACTCAGAGATGTAACTGGTGCCAAGAAGGTTGAATTGGCCAATGAAATGGAGTTTAAGCGCTTCTTCCCCGAAAGTGAAATAGGTGCCATGCCACCGTTTGGAAACCTTTATGACATGGAAGTTTATGTCGCCGAAAGCCTTTCGCACGATGAGGAAATTGCGTTCAATGCCGGAACACATGTTGAACTGATCCGGATGGCGTACAAAGATTTTGAACGCTTGGTTCAACCCAAAGTGCTCCGATTTTCAACGGCAAGAACTGCTTAAAGGTGGTAAAATATTCATTGGTTAAAAGAAACCTCGCTGATTTGGAGGTTTCTTTTTTTTAGATGAAATTTGGGAATGACGCGCATCAAATTTTTGTTCATGTTTTAATCCATTCTCATGAAGTTGAAAGACCAACCTTTACTTTTATCATCAGCACTCGTTCTCAGTTTGATTGGAGGAATACTGGGTATGCTGCTATTCTGGGGATCGGCCATCTTTTTTGATCCCGTTAAAGAATTTGTTATCGGTGTAACCAACCTCACAAGCATGGACAAAATTACGCCATTCTATTTCGTGTTGTTTGGAGCACTTTGCCTGGTTTCTTTTGTTGGTGTGTTGAAAATGAAACGATTGCAAAAAGCCGGTTTTTTCTTTTACCTGGGGACGCAGTTGGCCATGCTATTCCTTCCGGTCGTTTGGCTAAACTGGAATGCTTTTTCGGTAAACAATACCATTTTTACGCTGCTTTTTGTGCTCATTTATCTCTCGTTCTATCGAAGAATGAATTGAGCTTTCATTCGTCTTTCAGCCCAAAAAAAAATTGAAAATCTATACCAAATTCTTATTTGCATAATGTGGAACCGGCATCAAGCTCGTCCCAGCGTCTTTAGCATTTTCTGATGATTAATCAACGCCTTTAAAAAGGTGTCCTGAACATGGTATGGCAAATTATATTTTTCTGCTGTTTCCTTGACCACTTCCGAAATTTTCCGATAGTGAATATGACAAATGGCTGGAAAAAGGTGATGCTCAACCTGGTAATTTAACCCTCCAATAAACCAGGAAAATAATCGGTTCTTTGGCGCATAGTCGGACGTGGTAAGGATTTGATGAATGGCCCAGTTATTTTCAACTTGTCCATCCGGATCAGGCTTTGGATATTCTGAAGTCGGCATGACATGAGCGGTTTGAAAAATAACCGTCAAAATAAAACCACTGATAAAATGCATCCATAAATAAAGAACCAGTACCATCCACCATGAAATTGGCAGAACCAACATGGGAATAATCAGGATATACAGGTAATAAAACACTTTAGATACGATTAATTCTGTCAGCAAACTATTAAACGATCGCTTTCGATCTAAGACAATCCCTTCTTTACGATACCGAAATAGCTGTTTAAAATCTTTATCAAAAGTCCAGGTGACAGTCATCAATCCGTAAAGAAACCAAGCATATAAATGTTGAAAACGGTGATACTTCTGAAGTGGTTTATTGGGCGAAAGTCTCAAAATCGGACCGGCATCTATGTCTTCGTCAAACCCATCGATATTCGTATAATGATGATGTAAAGTGTTATGTTGATACCTCCATGTCCGTGAAAATCCTCCTAATAAGTTCAGGGAAAAAGACAAAATTTTGTTCACCTTTTGATTTTTTGAATAGGAATGGTGATTGGCATCGTGCATGACAGATAAGCCAATGCCTGCGGCACCAAATCCCATAATGCTCCAAAGCAGTAAAAGGATAGCAGTACTCGTTATCACCCCTGAAATCATTAAAAAATAAGGAACCAGAAACAGGGCAAACATGAAAATGGTTTTAAAAACCATGTTTGTATTGCCATACCGGGAAATCCCGTTTCTTTCGAAATATTCCAGTACCTTCTTCCTCAACTCGATAACGAACTCTTGATTTTCCGTATTGGGAAATTTGATTGTTTTTGTATCCATTGTGTACTATTTTCTTAATTCAAACCTTTAAATACTTTCCTAAAATGATAACCATAAATGCTGTAAGTAATTGCCAAAGGAAGAGACTTAGGCTTGTTAAACAGGCACCAGAAAAAAAGGTTCCAAAAATATTTCTGATTCTTCTTCACAATGCCGATATAATAAATTGATTTTAGAAAAGCCAATAGTTTATTAAAAGACATCTTCCCCTTCCCTTTGATTGGAGGACGGTATTTTTTTAAAAATACCATCACTCGTTCATAATACGATTTACTGGAATAAATATCATGAATAATTTTTTGATATCCATTCATTAATAAGTCCTTGTCCATGGATGGTGTAAAATTCATCGCATAATTGGTATTATCTCCATGGAATGTATCCACAATTCGACCTTCCTGCTGCAGACGTTTGTATAATTTTGAATGCCTTGGAGCATTGAGCAAACCAACCATTG
>DATFMO010000196.1:0-7688 GCA_035266925.1 Sunxiuqinia sp.
GAATGACTTCATTGATAAATGTCGTTTTGCCGGCTCCCAAAAAGCCAGTGACTAAAATAACCGGTATCTTTTTATTAAACTCCAAATCATTGTGTTTTTAAATTCCAAAATCCAGATTCCAAATCCCAAAAGTCAAATTACGTGTTGAGAGTTTTGAGTTACGCGTTGCAAGTTATCTGGAACGAAAGTTCTTCCCACTTCGGTCTTCCGTCTTCCATTTCCCCAATAACCAATGACCAAATAACTAATCATTAATACTCATGCGGGCAAACGGAATGGCATCCAGTCCAGTGAATTGTTCTTTTTGGTATTTGTAAAAACCGGTGATGGCAATCATGGCGGCATTGTCCATGGTAAAAGCAAATTTTGGAATGAAGATGTTCCATCCGCGTTTTTGGGCTTCTGCTTTCATGGCATTTTGTAGTCCTGAATTGGCCGAAACACCGCCACCAATCGTAATCTCTTTGATGCCGGTTTCTTTGGATGCTTTGATCAATTTTTCCATTAAAATGTCAATGATTGTTTTCTGCAACGAAGCACACAAATCACGTTGATTTTCTTCAATGAAGTTTTCGTTTTCCTTAATTTGATCACGCAAAAAGTAGAGGAAGCTGGTTTTCAATCCACTGAAGCTGTAATCGAGTTTGTCGATTCGTGGTTTGGCGAATTCAAACGCATTAGGATTTCCCTCTTTTGCTAGTTTGTCAATCAGCGGGCCGCCAGGGTAGGGCATGCCCATTACTTTGGCACATTTATCAAACGCTTCACCGGCTGCATCATCAATCGTCTGGCCAATCACTTCCATGTCCAGGTGATCTTTCACCAAAATAATCTGCGAATTTCCACCGGAAACCAATAAATTGAGGTGCGGAAACCTGGGCGCCCTGAACTCAACATCCTTCTCCATGATGTAATGCGCCAGCACATGCCCTTGTAGGTGGTTGATTTCGATTAATGGGACGCCTGCTGCCAGAGCAAAGCCTTTCGCAAACGAAGTTCCAACGAGCAGTGAGCCGAGCAGACCGGGTCCGCGGGTAAACGCAATGGCCGTCAAATCAGCTCGATCGATGCCGGCTTGTTTTAGCGCTTGATCGACAACCGGAACAATATTTTGCTGGTGTGCCCGGGAAGCAAGCTCAGGGACAACTCCACCATAAGCTTCGTGAACTTTTTGGCTGGCTATAATATTAGAAAGTAAATAGCCGTTTTTAATGACAGCGGCTGATGTGTCGTCGCATGACGACTCAATTCCTAAAATGATGATATCTTTTTTGTTGCCCATAAAAACAAATTCGAGATGATTATTTCCACTATTTTAACTGTTGAGACTAACGATTTACGTGGAATTTAGTTTATTTTGTTTTGAATTTATAAAAGTCCAAAATTATTAAAAAATCCATCAAAATAGCACTGTGGACTGTTGGGATGCTACTGGTGATCCTGTTTGCGGCATACTTCGCTTTTCAGACAAGTGCGGTGCAGACTTTTTTGGTGCGACAAATCACCAATCGCCTTTCCGAAAAATTGAATACCAAGGTCAGCATTAAAGATGTTGATATACGTTTTTTTAATAAGGTCGTGTTACACGACTTTTTGATGGAGGACCAGCAGCAGGATACCATGCTTTTTGTAGGTGAAATGGTGGCCTCCGTTGATCATTTGAGTTTTAAAAAGCAGGTGGTTCGGTTTTCATCTATTGAAATGAACCGGACGAAGTTGTTTGTTTCTTTGAATGAAAATCAGGTGCCCAACTATAATTTCATTTTAGATGCTTTGCGTTCGACGTCTGATACGGTGCAGAAAAGTCCGAGCGACTGGGATTTTTATTGCCAGACATTTTTGTTCAGCGACACGCGGCTGGGCTATTCATATTACAAAATGAAAAAGCCCAACACCATTGACTTGCATGATATTCACCTGGATGTTTCCGATTTCAAACTACATCGTGATTCCCTGGCTTTCAACATCACTGATTTAAGTTTGGATGACCACAAATCGTTTAATTTGAATCATTTGAGTGCCCAGGTGGTGTCCAGCAATCACATTATTAAATTGCAAAATCTCCAACTTCAAACGCCACATTCGAAAATCATGAATGCTGATGTTACCCTGGATCAAACGGATATGGCCAAAGGAAAGGATATTTCATTTTTGAAGTTGGATGTGAATGTGAAAAACTCGTTGCTGGATTTTACCGATCTTGGACAGTTAGTACCCGCCGTTCGCGGAATGAATTTAAAACTCCATCTTTCCGGACATATTTTTGGAACCATTGCCGACTTGAAAGGAAAAGATGTAAAAGTTGAATATGGTGAAAACACGCGGCTGATTGCCGATTTCTACGCCAATGGGTTGCCCGATATTGATCGAACATATATTCTGCTCGATCTTAAAAATTCAACGGCCGATTTTAACGATCTCAATCAAATTAAATTGCCCAATTCCTCGAAGGCCGACTACCTGCAATTCTCTCAGTTACTTTACGATGCGGGTGTGATTCATTACGAGGGGAACTTTACCGGCTTCCTCAGTGATTTCGTGGCCTATGGAACGGTCAAATCAAATTTTGGGCAAGTGAAAACCGATCTTTCTTTTGTACCGTCAGGGAAGAATTTGTTGAAGGTGAACGGACATCTGAAAACGGTCAATTTTAAATTGGGGCAGTTTACCCAGTATCCAAAATTTGGGGAATTGACGTTCAATGGGCAGATCAATGGTTCAATCAGTCGTTTGACCCGCGCCTTTGATGCTGCTGTTGAGGGTGTTGTTGATAGTCTCGAATTCAACAACTATAAATTTAAAAACCTGACGCTCGATGGCAATGTGCAGGATCGTAAGTTTGAAGGGGACTTCAGCATAAAGGATCCAAACCTGGATGCCAATTTTGCGGGTAAGTTGGATTTCAACAGCCCCGTTCCGAAGTTCGATTTTGAAATGACCCTCGGCAAAGCAAATCTGAGAGCGTTGAATCTGGATCATCTGCATGAAAAATCAATGTTATCATTTATTTTGAATGCCAATTTTAAAGGGAACAGCATTGATAACCTCGATGGAAATATTTGGTTTGAAGAAGGGCATTACTTGAATGAAAATGATACGGTCCAGCTGAATAGTTTGACAATCAATACGTTTTACGACACAAAAGCACACCTGCAGGTTCACTCTGATTTTGCCGATGCCGACATTGCCGGAAACTATTCGTTCAGTACCATTTCTCAAAGTTTAAGCAATATCCTGTATCGATATTTGCCGGCTTCAGGCCTGGTTTATGATCCGAAACTGAATACCAACCAGTTCGACTTTGATGTTTCGCTAAAAGATCTGGAACCATTGACGCGAACATTTATGCCGCAATTATACATCGGTCCCTCTGAAATCACCGGTCGGTTTGACGACATGACACAGAATCTGGAGTTGACAGCTAACATTCCACGAATCGAGTATCGCAATCTTATTCTCAATGGCTACACCTTGTCCATCCATTCAGCGGATGAACTACAGTTCAAAAGCCGGCTGGAGGAACTTCGATTGAATAAAGATCAAAAAATTTATAACCTGGCCTTGTTGGCAGACGCTTCTGAGAACCACTTGAATCCCAAGATCGTTTGGAACAATTTCAATGTGAAAACTTATAGCGGCGAGCTGGAAACAAAAATTGATTTCACGAAAAACATCTACAATAAACCCCATGTTGAAATCGATGTGGTGCCTTCCAAGATCTATGTTGCTGATACCTTGTGGCGGGTTCATCCGGCAACAATTACCGTTGATTCGACACGCATCCAGGTGGATAATTTTCAAATCACCAATCTTAATCAACAGTTAGCTTTGGATGGTGTTGTGTCAACCAATCAAAGTGATCGCTTGAATCTGCAGGTCGCTGGCATCGACTTGTCAAATTTAAATTTATTGACCAACCAGGAGCTGGATTTTGGCGGTGTCTTGAATGGATCAGCCAGTGTGTTTGATGTGTACGAGAAACCGTTGTTCCTTTCTGATTTGAAGATTAAAGGCCTGAGTTACCTAAATCATCTGATTGGAGATGTCGGATTGTCCAGCAAATGGGATCGACAGCAGGAAGCGATTCAATCAAAATTAATTATTGACAGCAAAAGTCATCGTTCGTTGGTCGCAAGCGGAAAATACACGCCATCAACCGATTCGCTTGATTTCAAAGTGAATTTGAATGACCTTTCCCTGAATGTGTTGGAGCCAGTGTTGGAAGGAACATTTGAAAATATTCGCGGACGTGGAACCGGGAACGTTTGGCTGCATGGAACGCCTGATAAAATATTGATGGATGGCGATGTGCTTGGATTGGATGCAGGTTTGATGATTCCGGCGACACAGGTCGATTATTTCTTTACTGACACCGTTAAGTTCCGGGCTGACTCGATCGTTTTTGATCACATTAAGATTGCCGACTACGAAGGAAATACCGGCATCTTTAATGGTTCCATTCGGAGTGATAATTTTGCCAATATGGACTATAGCATGACCATCAGTTCGCAGAAGATTCTAGCAATTAATACCACTTATCGCGACAACGAGCAATTCTATGGCAAAGGCTATGCAAAAGGCCTTTTCCGTATTGGTGGACACGCCGAAAAAGTGTATTTATATGCGACCGCCGAAACTTTGCCAGGAACATCGATCAACATCGCACTAGACTACCAGCAACAGGCGCAGGAGTATGATTTTCTGCGTTTTATTAACAACAAAGAAAATAAGGATGCTAACCAGCAGCACCGGGTGGTGACCGATAATTCAAAACTGTACATGAACTTTGATTTTGACGTGACTCCGGATGCTCAGATCCAGTTGATTTACAATTCACAAATTGGCGATGTGATTCGCGCCCGTGGGAACGGAAATCTTCAGGTTGAAGTCGATCCTGACATGAATATTGATATGTACGGCGAATATCGTGTTGAGAAAGGTGATTACCTGTTTACACTGCAAAATGTGATCAATAAGAAATTTGAAATTGCCCAGGGTGGAACAATTCGATGGAATGGCGATCCCTACAATGCCAATATCGATCTGGAAGCCATTTATAAATTGAAAGCTTCACTTGCCGAATTGGTCGTTAATCCAACAGAGAATAATATCGATTACTCTCAACGAATTCCGGTTTCCTGTGAAATCTTTCTGACTGAGAACCTGAATAATCCAAACATCGCTTTCAATATCGATTTTCCTACCGCTGAAGACCGTATAAAGGATCAGGTTCGTCAGTATTTTAGCACTGAGGAGGATATGAATAAGCAGATTCTATCCTTATTGGTGATGGGACAGTTTTATACCCCGGAATACCTGCGTGGTTCTTACCAGGCGTCCAATACCAACCTTGTGGGAACAACGGCCAGTGAGTTGTTTTCAAATCAGTTGAGTAACTGGTTGTCACAAATCAGCAATGATTTTGATATCGGTGTTAATTATCGTCCCGGTAACCAGTTGACGAATGATGAAGTTGAACTGGCTTTGAGCACTCAAATGTTTAACGACCGCGTGACACTGAACGGGAATATTGGAAATAACGGAACTCGAGGAACAACCGCGAACAGTAGCAATATTGTTGGTGATTTTGATCTGAATGTCAAGCTAACCAACAATGGTAAATTACAATTGAAAGCCTACAACCATTCCAACAATAACCTGTTTTACGAAACCTCTCCCTATACCCAGGGAATTGGCGTATCGTACCGTGAAAATTACGACACCTTTGGCGAGCTGTGGCGTAAATTCAAACGGTTATTTTCGAAAAAGAAAAAGGAGTAATTGGTATTAATTTGTATCCGAACTCAGCTTTTTTTTATGGGAAAGTGTCAGAAATTCATGTGAAATTCTATCTTTATGAATGAATAGTCAAAAGAAACCTTAAATTGTTTTTCCTATGTTTATATTGATGGTAGTTGTTTTTGTGCTTGGTTATTTGGCGATTGCACTTGAACATCCACTGAGAGTTGACAAGGCGGCTTCTGCATTGATAATAGGAACACTTTGCTGGGTGATTTATGCACTTGGCGCTGAGAATATCCTGTCTTTGGGATATAGTCCTTCCTGGAACGCATTTTCACACGAGCATACCGGCAATTTGATCGAGAATATTCATGTGTTTTTAGTTGATCATGAAATTATTGAGCATTTGGGAGAGATTGCCGAAATTTTGTTTTTTCTGTTGGGTGCGATGACCATTGTCGAGGTGGTTGATCAGCACGATGGATTTAAAGTAATTACCGATCGTATTCGAACGACAAACAAAGTCAAGCTCCTTTGGATCCTCAGTTTCCTGACCTTTTTTATGTCAGCATTACTCGATAACCTGACAACAACCATTGTCTTGGTCGCTCTGTTGCGCAAGCTGGTTGATGATAAAGAAACCCGTTGGTTCTTTGCCAGTATGGTCGTCTTGGCTGCCAACGCCGGAGGTGCCTGGTCGCCCATTGGTGACGTCACTACCATCATGCTGTGGATTGGCGGACAAGTAACTGCCTGGGCAATCATTTCTAGGATCATTCTACCCAGTGTCGTTTGTATGGTCGTTCCGTTGATTCTGTTATCATTCTTTATGCGCGGATCGATTTCACGACCAGTCATTGAAAACGAAGGTGGTGGTCTAACCAGTTATACAGAACAATTATCAATGCTTTTTCTTGGGGTAGCCGGCTTGTTGTTCGTTCCGGTTTTTAAGTCGTTGACTCACATGCCGCCCTACATGGGAATGTTACTTTCGCTCGGGGTTATTTGGGTGGTTTCGGAATTGATGCATAAAGACAAGCCCGATGAGGTCAGGCATCAACTGAGAGTAACCGCTGTTTTACGCCGGGTAGATGTGCCCACTGTGTTATTTTTCCTTGGAATTTTATCTGCGGTGGCAGCCCTTCAGTCAGCAGGGCACCTGCATTTGTTGTCCCAATACCTTGATGACAAATTGAATAATGTTTATCTGATTGATCTGGCAGTTGGTGTTTTGTCTTCTGTCGTTGATAACGTACCTTTGGTCGCCGGTGCGATGGGAATGTATCCAACTGCAGATCCTGCTACAACCGGTTATTTGGCAAACTTCGTTCAGGATGGTGTTTTCTGGGAGTTTTTAGCGTATACTGCAGGTACTGGAGGTAGCATTTTAATTATTGGTTCTGCAGCCGGAGTTGCTGCCATGGGACTCGAAAAAATAGACTTTATCTGGTATTTAAAACGGATTTCGTTGCTGGCATTCGTTGGTTATCTGGCTGGTGCCGCAGCTTACTATTTCTTGTATTGAAATGAAAAGGAACTTAGCAAATAATCATTATTTTTGAGGGGTATAATAAATGCAATTATACCCCGTTTTTTATGTGTTCTTCTAAATGATAACTTATGTTTGGAAATATCTTATTACAAGTTACAAATGTCGCCGGTGAAGGTGCTGATGCAGTAGCAGGTGCAGCCCAGCAAGATGGAATTGTCACTCGTTTTTTTGATTTGGCGTTGAAGGGTGGTTGGATCATGCTTCCGATTTTGGCCCTTTCATTGATCGCAGTATTTATCTTTTTCGATCGTTACTTCGCAATCAAAAAGGCTGGTAAAGTAGATAATTCGTTGCTGGACCGGGTGAAAGACTATATCACACAAGGAAAAATTGATTCGGCTCATGCGCTTGCGCGTTCACAGGACACGCCGACCGCACGAATGATTGAAAAAGG
>DATFMO010000197.1:0-2339 GCA_035266925.1 Sunxiuqinia sp.
CATCCAAAATCAGAATGCGTGGGTTTTTCAAGACAGCACGGGCAATGGCAATTCGCTGTCGTTGGCCTCCTGAAAGTTGAACGCCACGTTCGCCAACCAGGCTGTCCAGTCCTTCCGGGAAACTTTCGATGAATGACCAGGCGTTAGCTTGCCGCGCCGCTTCAACAATTTCTTCTTCTGTGGCATCATGTCTTCCATAGGCAATGTTTTCGCGGATGGTACCGCCAAACAAGAAGACATCCTGCGGAACAACCGCAATTTGCGAACGCAACTCGGTCAATGGAATAGCTTGAATATCATGGTTGTCAAAAAGAATGTTGCCTTTGGAAGCATCATAAAAATGTAATAGTAAATTGACAACGGTTGATTTTCCCGCTCCACTTGGCCCAACCAAGGCAATTTGTTGGTTCGGGTTCACTTGGAACGAAATATTTGAAAGCACCGTGGTGTCGAGGCGTGTTGGGTAGCGGAACGACACATTTTTAAATTCGATCTTTCCGCTCAACAAATTCTCTGACTTTATTTCACTTTGTGGCGTGATGACTTCAACTGGCTCGTCGAGAATCTCAAGTAAGTTTTCTGTTGCTCCAACGGCTTTTTGGAGACGTGCGTACACATCGGCCAAACCGCCCATCATTCCACCAATAAAAGCACTGTAAAGCACAAAAGAAAACAATTGCCCAGCATCCATCTGTCCGCTTGAAATCAGAATGGTTCCCCGCCAAATAACAGCGACCATGGAACCAAACATACCAATGATCATAAAGGCTGAAAACGCGCCCCGGTACAATCCGCCTAGAATGCCGGTTTTAGCTACTTCGTTAGTCTTTTGCGTGTATCGGTCAATCTCGTAATATTCGTTAGCATACGCTTTTACATTTTGTACGCCTTGCAAGGTTTCTTCAACAATCGTATTCGAGTCGGCAATTTGCCCTTGCATACTTTTTGAATAGCGCCGGATAAAACGACCAAAGACCACTGCCAGCATGACTACTAACGGGAGTACCATCAGCATAAAAAGCGTCAGCTTGGGTGAGATAAAAACCAGCAAAATAATGCCGCCCGTGATAATTAACATGGTGCGCAAAAAGTCGGCCACCGTTGAAGTGAGTGTATCCTGCAATAACGAGATATCCGAAGAAATACGGCTGTTGAGCTCACCAACCCGCCGTTTCAAAAAGAAACTCATGGGAAGTTGAATCAAGTGCTTGTACACATGTTGCCGAATGGAAGCCAGGGTTTTAGATGTTACCCGAACAAACAGGTTCGTGCGCATAAAGCTGAAAATGGCCTGCAAAACCAAAACTCCTGCCAGAAGCAGGACAATTTGGTTAATTTCGCTTTGAGGCCTTCCCCGGTTTCCCAGGTCAACCAACACGCCCAGCAATTTTGGAAAAGCCAGCGTAGCGCTGCTTGTTAGCAACAAGAAAAAGAGTCCGGCGAAAAATTCAGTCCGGTAAGGTTTTAAGTAGGTGTATAATCGAAGGGTCTTGCGTAGTGAGGTTTTGGTTAAACGTTTCTTTGTTTTTTTATTTTCCATAACACGTCTATCTCACAATTAATATATACGGGCTTTAGGTTTGCCCACCACACACAAACAGTTCTCCATTCGATAAGTTTAATTTATTTTGTTTTCTCCTCAGAATCAGTTGTTTCATCAGGCGAGTCACCATGGTTGTGCCAGCGAGCTTTGCGGAGGTGTTGCATTTTTGTTCTGAACACTTCCTGTTCTTCCGGAGTCATTTGTTTGAACCGGTCTTTAAACGTATGATGCGAGAAGCCCGGTCGCCTGAAATGACCACCGCCAAATAAAATTCGTGCTAAAATAAGCAACAAAAGTGCCTGCCAATAGCTGATAACCGGTCCGTGGAAAAGATCCGGGATAACCGCATTCCACACTAGCATGACCAACAAGCTAAAACCGGCGATGGCTGCCAAAAAAATCAGTGGGAAGAATGCCCATTTTCGTTTTGAGTAATCCATGATTGTCAAATTTATAAGTTCATAATTTCATCATAAAATAGCTGAAACCATTCGCGTAGATGCAGAATGGCGTAGCGTTTTCGGGAGATCAGCGTGTTGACGGGAACGCCTTTTTCTTTAGCGATTTCCTTGAACGAAAGGCCTTGCAATTCGGTCATCTCAAACGCTTCTCGCTGTTCGGGAGGCAAAGCGCCCAATGCTTCTTCCAGCTCATCCCAAAACATCGATCGAATAAATTCAGACTCCGGAGTACTCCCGCCATCAAATAAGAGGTCGCTAATTTCCAGTAAGTCGTCATCTTCGTCGTCATTGTATTCGGGAAGTGAATCGGGCTTTTTCTTGCGATACAAATCGGT
>DATFMO010000198.1:0-10365 GCA_035266925.1 Sunxiuqinia sp.
GGCAAACCCGTAGAACGTCTCTGACCACGTTCAGAGAACGTGGATTTCTAATTTGAATTAAAATCAAATCTAAACTCATGATACATAAAATTACGCTTCTGGGAATAATTATATTATCAACCACAATCAGTTTTGGGCAAAAAGTAATGGTTAAATCAAACCCAAACTTGTTTAAACCCCAACTTACAGAACATCCGCAGGAACAAAATTTTCAATCCAGGCAATTGATCACCCCAAAAGCACTAGCAAGGACTAATCTTGACACACAGTCAAGATTTGATAGTGCGGTTTGGTTTAACCGGAACCCTACAAATGGCCAATGGGTGTTTGATTGGAAATACAAATATGAGTTCAATGATGACGGGCGTATCGCACTATTTGAATCATCCACATGGGATGGCACAACAAAATCATGGACAGGCAATACCAAACAAGAATATACGTACAGCCCTCAAAACGAATTAAAAAATGTAATAACCAGTAACTGGAGCTCCGCTGCCAACGAATGGATAAATGCCTGGAATACAGTATACGAACTTGATTCTTCTGGAAAATCAACACCAACAATTGAATACAAATGGGATGAAACTTCCCAAGACTGGGTAAATTATAGCAAAACAAAAGCCCTCAAATATGATGATCAAGGAAATAAGGTACTGGCTCAATATGATTCCTGGGATGCAGCCACTAGCCAATGGGTGTCAAGCCAAAAAGAAGAATATGGATATGATGCAAACGGAAATATGAGGCTGATGAAAATAGCTTTTTGGAATTCCCCTTACAGTCAATGGGTTGATATGGGGAGATCGGAATACAAATATGACGCGAACGGAAATGACACCTTGAATATTAGTTACAACTGGGACACCTCATCCGGACAATGGGTGGCCGTTACAAAAGTTAGCTACGCATATGACTCCGGCGGAAACAAAATAATGTATAGCTTCCGTAACTGGAACACTAGTTCAAGCCAGTGGGACGGCGGTTGGAAATTTGAATACGAATACAATGACGTAAATGAAAGAACCACTGATTTTGGCTATGAATGGAACAATGCAACCAAAAATTGGATGGATACTTACAGTAAAAAAGCCATTTATTATTATTCCAGTCAAGCGACTACCAACACACCTAAAATGGGAATAGAAAAATTCCGGGTATATCCCAATCCGGTCATCAACAATCTCAACATTACAGGTGTCGGCAATCAATTTTCTTTCAAACTTTTCAACCTGCAGGGCGAATTGGTATTCGAAAAGAAAAACTCAACCAAACTAAATTTGCAGCAGCTCGACAGCGGTAGTTATTTCTATACGATTTGTTCAGGTGATCAACGACAAACCGGACAATTGATCAAGAAATGAGAGGACCAAATAACCGACGACACAGTTGACGTAAAAGTGACGCAGGAAAGACGCAATCAATATGACCTATACAACCTACTTTTACTCGGAAATCAAAATGATTAAAAAATGACAAATCCAGAGTTAGCCAAACGAATAAAAGAACTACGAAATCGAAAAGGAATTTCACAAGAATTACTGGCTGAAAACACCGGACTGAGTCTGCGCACCATTCAACGGATTGAGAATGGAAAAACGGCCCCTCGTGGAGATACACTGAATAGACTGGCTGAAGCGCTAAATGCAACGCCAGATGATTTAACCGATTGGGCCGTTCAGGAAGACACTGGTTTTTTAGCTGCTGTAAGCCTTTCAGCACTTGGATTTATTTTGTTTCCGCTTCTAGGTGTATTATTGCCGTTGATTTTGTGGATCTCAAAAAAAGGTAAAATCAAACGAATCAATCAAGTTGGAAAAGACGTGATTAATTTCCAATTATCCTGGGCCATTTTGGTTTTAGGTACATACCTGTTCTTCCTGGGAAGAACTTACTATCGGATTCAACATGCTGGCGATATTTCACCATCATTGGTTGGGAATCCGGTGATCATTTACGCAATTTTTGGATTTCTATATTCGTACAATCTTATCCTGGTAATTGTCAATACAATTAAAATTACCAATGGAAATGACGTTAACTATCTGCCCAAAATCCGGTTCATTCGTTAAATAATCAAAAAGCATCATCTGTTTTGCTCAACCAACGATATGTACCTTCCCAAAAAGTTGCGCAAACCTGTCCACACTTGTGGCTGTTTTACAACGTCAGGAATCAGGTCAGATCAAAGGTTCAGCCAATTGAAAGCTTGTTCTTTATCGCGAAAATACTGAACGTCGGAATACGGATTCTCCATTGATGTGCGTGCAGCTTCAATCGAGGCCTGAACAAAAAGATTACCGGGAACCACGATGGAGATCTTCCGGACATGCATATCCTTAAAATGGTTAAAAAGGGTATTCTCATACCAGCGAATGTGCTCTCCTGTTGTGTAATAGCTACAGGCTGAAAGATCGGCCAATAAACTGTGGGGCTTCTTCTCATCGATGATTTCCGAAATTTGTTGCTCTTCCTTTTTCGTATCGGTTTCCATCAAATTCCCACACCGATCCGTCAATTTTGCAATGAGTATCGAATGTTCCGAATTATATTGAGCCTCCAAATTGGGCGTACTGAAAAAATCACTTTTTACGTTCATAACACGTCATTTAAATGTTCCTCTTTTTATACGCAAAAAGCAGACCTAATACCGGCTGTACAATCTCTTTTTTCCTTAAAATTATAGCTGTTTGGCAAGGAAATCTGTAATAACTAGTTGTAGGAAAGTGCATTCTGTAAAAAACGTCATGGTCGACAAAAATGAAAAATCGCTTTTTGCAAATGATGCAGAATTGTTACACATCCATCATCTTGCTATTCTAAATAAGCTCATCAGTATGGACATTTGAATCGAATTACCGTACCTTTAATTTCAGGTCAACTAAAAAGCTGAATAGCCTTTAAAACTTCAGATTTTCTCAGTCACCATTTTGAGACGCCAACTTATTTTGGCATCGAAAACCCTTGCAAGAACTTAAAACCTAACAAAGATGAAGACCATACACCTGAGAAACAACCTGACGAAGCTGGCTATATTACTGTGCCTTTCATTCCTGATTTCTTCCGTTTTTGCTGAATCAATAAACGATAAAAAGCATCCAAACGAGCCAACTCAATTGACTTTTACCACCTCCAAAGGAACAGTTTCGATCACCTTGCCATCCCAAATAATTGAAGGAGACCAGGTTTCAGGAACCATCAATATTATTTCAGCAGGAAAAAATGACCATCAGTTGACTAAAAACAAAAGCCAGCTTAACGGCTATTCGGTACAATTGCTGACAAAACGTTGGCCCGTGAGGAACGGAAAAATGACATTCAAAGTGCCACCCACAAATCGGCTGTTTCTTTCTTTAAACGACGAACGGGGAAAGGAAATAGGAAATAAATCCATCCCGATTGTTCAAACAGTTCCCCGCCAACAAATGCTGCAGACAGGCTACCATATTCAAACCTACATTGTTACCGGATCACCGGCACAAATTAAAGGTGTTTTCGACGGTTCCCTGACAACCAGTTCCGTAGCGCTGAACGGGGAAAATCTGCCCATACTGGCTGAATCCAACCATGAACTGATGTTTGATGTCCCCGTTGAATTCAATGGTCCAAACACCATTAAGCTGCAGGAAAACGAAACAACCACCATGCTTAAAACAAACCTGCTGAATCTCGAATTGAGCGTTGACAAAATGAGTTTAATGAAAGGGGAATCAACAAAATTACATATTAAAGTATCTGGTTTAGAACGGCTTCGAACTCCGGTACCACTTCGAATTTCCAACCAAAGCCCAGCTAATATCTCCATTGAGGGAGGCAATGAACAAGAGCGCACAATCGATCCTGCAACTGCTTCCAACGAAGGTATTTATCGTGAAACTGCCGATATCCGCGCCTACATTCGGGGAAATTTCTCGATTACTGTCGCCATTGATCCACCCGGAGAAACCGAAACACTGTCTGAAACACCCCCTATTTTATGTGATTGCAGAATCTATGGCCGCAGCTACTTGCTTTCACCAGATTTTTGTAAAAAATTAGGCGGTCAGCCATTCGATCCAAATGCCGAAAACGAGACTTTGCCGATAACTGAAACAGAGCAGATTAGCAAAGCGAATATTCGCTTGCTGGAACTTCCTGTCCAACAAACCGACTCCAGTTTTCAGGTTCACCTTCAACTTCACACGAATGAAACGTTAGCAGGAATTCGTTATTCCTACAAAAACGTACTGGATTCCGGTTGGCAATCCATTCCTGCTCCTGAAACAGCCACTAAGTTGACCTGGCCATCATCCGAAATCCCCAACGGTTTTTATGTGATCCGTGCCAAGGCCGTCAACCAGTCAAATGCAACATCTGAATCCTATTTTTACAGCGATATTCAAATCGGATCTACTTCGCTCGACAACACATTGCCATCCGGAATTGTAGCCACGATTTCCCAGGATGCCATTGACCGGGCACGACACCGGGCGCGCCAAACGCATGACCACATTAATGACAAGGCGGACGAACTGGATCGATTGCGCCGGGCACAACGGGAAGCCATCGCCGAGCAAAACCACAAGAACGAGTTGGCGAATCAATTGGAGAAAATCGACGAGGTTCTTGACGGTGTCCCAAGGGCTTATCGCTCCAATATCAATGACTTGCTTGATTCAATGCGAAACCTGAAAGGACAACTCCCCAGCACCACGGATACCACACTTTTAAAACAAGCCGTGGCAGATGCCCGGGCAAGATTAAAAGCTTGCCAGGCCAGGTTGAAAAACCTGAAAAAAGAACAAGCAGATTTGGAAAAGAAACGGGACGACCTGAAGAAACTGCAGGATGAAGCATTGAATGAAATGGACCAATTGTACCATGATAATGGCTGGATAGGCGGACATGGCTACCATTCGGATGGCCGTTATTGGTTTGGATATGTTGGTGACGAAAATTCAAACCTGGATATTTCAGAACAAGCACATGCGATTCAAAAGCGTTTACACGCCTTGAGGCCACAATATGTGAATACCCTCAAACGCCTGAAAGAACTACCAGACGCCATTGCAGCAGCTCAAAAAGACTGTGACCGTTTAAACGAAGAGCTGCAAAAAGCGAAAAATGCAGCTCAAAAAGGCGATGAATATGCTGCAACACAGGTGGCGATGGATGATCTTTGCCGTCAGATTCGCACGCTCCTGCACCCGCTTTTGCAATGGTGTCATAATCACCCGAATGATTGCCGGTTTGAAGATGAGATTATCGGCATGATGAAAGACTGCCCGACTGACAGTACCTCATGGGCTCATTTCTGGGGCAATTTCAATCACCTGCTCGAAACAAAAAAACAGCTGGAAGATCAGCTGCGTGACCAGGCTGATGACCAACAAGCTGAAGCTGATCATCTGGGAAACAAAATCGACAACACAGATGATGAAATTAAACGCTTGCGCGAACAAGAACAAGCTGAAAATGAACAAGCTGAAAATCTAAGACGCAGGCGTGCCCAACAATTGGCCGATGCCCAAAATGCCCGTGAAGAACAGGAGCGCAGAGAACGGGAACGCAATAAAGTCAAACCGGCTCCCACATTAGATGAGCCCGTTGATCCATCCAACGATCAGTTGAAATTTCAGGCACAGATTGTCTTCCGCAGATTGTTCCAGGACCTATACACCACTGAAGGGTGCAGTTGTAAAACGAAAGCCGTTATTCTTGCAAATAACACAAATACCATTGTAACCGATTTGATTGGTCGCATCGGGGTTGCCGTCATTTTTGCTCCTCTGGAAGCCTTCCCTGGTGTTGGACTGGGTGGACATCTGGCTATGGGTGCGTTAAAAGCTTTGGCGAGCTCCATTTTTGGCGGCCAGGAACTGCCAGATGAACTTGTTAAAAACCTGTTCAACGTTATTGGTGGTGAGATATTTCCCAAACTGGTCGGGAACAAATTTAGTGGTGACCGTATTAATAGCCTGGCAGGAAAAGGACTGGACAAAATTCTGGAAGCTGAAGGTGCCCGACTAGTTCACTGGGAAGGCTCGTGCGACAGTAGATGTGGAAAACTATCCGGGACAACCACGATGCTGATCAATCCGAATACCGGTTGGGTCATCATCATGATTCACGTTAATGATTGTCCATTAGTGGTGATTAAATACCGAATCAATAAAGATGGTGTAGCAATTTCAAACCCAATTATTAATACGATTTGAGGGAAACTACTCTTCAAACAATTGGTTCAGCGCATCGAAGTAATCTTCCTGCCAGCCATCCACAATGTTGTCATAGGCTTCATCGGGAATGTTGGTGTGGCGAACTTCCATACTTGTTCCCCCCTTGTCATTAAAAAGTTTAATCGTAACAATTGATGGCTCATTCCGCTCGCCAAAGTACCATTCCTGCACCAATTTATGATCCTTGACAAACTCGAGATTCTTGCCGCAAATACTGCCGTCCCACAACGAGAATTCGGTACCTGCTTCTTCCTCCATAACAGCATCTTCCCCCGTCCAAATTTCAAGCATCAACTTGTTTGTCAAGGCATTGTACACATCCTTTGGATCTGCTGACAGGTGGAAATATTTTTTAAAATCTTTCATGCTTAATCAATTGATTTTCTCACGTCGAAAAATACGCTTATTTAAATTATAAGAAAAACCAATGGTAATAAATTCTTTCATTTGCCACTTGGGCTCCAAAATATCTTTCCCATTGGCATCTTTACGGCCGGTTGGGAATTTGACATTATCGTCGTACAATAAGTGCAACATCATGCGGACATTCATAAAATCATTGAGTCGCATCACCACATTGTTTTCCCAATCAACATCAAATTTAGAAAATGGAGCACTGTAGTTCAGGAACATCCTGTACTTCATTTCATAGGCAATATCATCATTAATATCCTTTTTATACGTTACATCAGCATTCATACCAGGTTCCCAAAAACGCTTTTTCCCTTTGGGAATTCCGTAGTCAGCCGGATCAACATGAACCGTATCTCTCACATACACCGTTTTTGAAGTGAATGGCGACAGGAACAGCGAAAAGTTTTTGTTCGGCTTGTAATCCAATCCAAACTTCCACAATGTTTTAGATGGAGACAAAAAAGCGGAAATTTTATTCTCTCGGTCCGGATAATTGTAGCCGGCAAACAATTGGGTTTGAAAATCAAGCTCGGCACTGTAGTACCACTTTTTAAAGGCGCTTACTCCATATCGCGAAATGAATTCAAATTTGTCGTCGTTCTTCTGAACTTTATCGTCAGCCGGATCCATCCATCCATTGCGAATCTCGAGGGAATTTTCCCACTTCACTTTATTGTACGAATAGTTGGCAAACCCTTTTAATACCAGCAGAGTTGAAAAGGCACTCTTCCCTCCTTTTTTCCAATTGCTCAGTGCTGTTTGGGTGAAGCCAAACGTGCCATCTCCGCCCATTTTCCAAGGCGTCACCACCTTGTAGCGGGTATCGATTGATCGCAAACTTATATCAGGCTGGAACTGGTTGAAATTGTATGACTTCGTTTTTTGTTCCGTAAAACGTTTTAAGGTAACCGCATCGTCAATATAAATTTGCATGGCATGTTTTGATGTATTGTGAATGCGAATTCCCAATGAATCGTTTTGCTCATTCTTTAAAAACATGCGGGTGAATCGTGTGTGATTATTCCGTAGCCACACACGCGTGGAGTCATTGTCGCTGTTCTTCACCCAAACTTCAACCGAATCTTTTCCGGCATAATTGGTTAAAACGTCAATCATCCGCGAGATTGAATCATTGACGGATCGAATGACTGCATTGTTATGCTCGACCAACAGATCATGATTTCGGGTCCGAATTGAATCGAGATAATGCTGTTGCACATTTTTAATGTAATCGCTAACGTATTGATCGCGATAAGCTTCAGTCACCGAATCAATATAGTAATTCAGAATATTGTTATTGTATTGAATACGAGCGTTTTCCAACAACGCATTTTTCATGCTGTCCATGTGTTGCAGACGCCTAAAATCTGCTGGGCTATTGACGACTGAATCCGGCACGACATCCGTGTGTTGCAAACTATCCGGCAAAATGACCAATGAATCCCGAACTAACTTTCCAGCTTCGTTTTTACCCAGTAGATGTACTTTCTTGTCCAGGTTTTCCAGTAAGGTTTCAGGCACGGCAATTTGGTTGCGAACAATGCTGTTACGAACAGCCCGATCAATTTGCCCCATTTTTTCCTTCACTTTGGCATGACTGACATACCCTTTTACGTTCAAGCTATCGCTCACATGATCAGCAGGCCGGTAAAAGAACAGGCTGTCGTTGTACGTCCTAAACCGGCGAATTTTATGCAAGATCGTGTCAATTTTATCATCTTCCACAAAATGAACCAATCCTTTCAAATCCTTCTCCAACTCGGGGTCTTGCGGAACCCAGTTATTATTTTTATTCAAAAAGTAATTTAAGTAATTGACCGAAATCTGAACCGAGTCGACCTGTGCTTCCTTCTTCTTTTTGGAAACATTTTCAGAACGAACAGAAAAACTAATCAAGAAAAAAAATAGAAATAGAAATGACGATAATCTGTTAATCATGAATTAATTGGTTTATCTGGCTTAATATGGAAACGAATTTTTAGTTGAAATCTTGTGCTCCACAAGCAAAAATCAAGCCACAGCACTACTTCCAACCGCTGAACGGAAATTGTGCCAGGTACGAATTATGATAGTGAATATCCCCTGTCACTTCACTAATGATCCAGGGCGGCAGGCTAACTTCCTCATCTTCATACTCCAGCTCAATCTCAGCCAAAACAAGGCCGTCATTTAAAGCTTCGAAAAAATCAACTTCCCATTTCTTTCCATCCTGGTAAATCAGGTGACGAATTTTCTGCACCGGATACCAAACGGCCATTTTCATCATCTCGTGGGCTTCCGTCACCGGTATTTCATATTCAAATTCCGGGCGCACAATCCCCACCAATCGACCTTTGATGGTCAAATAGGCCTTTTCTCCGGCAATCCGCACCCGAACAGTACGGTCAGGATCGGCCTGTAAATAAGCCTGAACCATTGGAATTTTTGAATCCGCCTCAGGAAGTAAGCGTTCATTGACAAGAAACTTGCGTTCAATTTCAAAAGACATAGTCGTTCATTTTCAGCACAAAAATAACATACACAATCAGATACAAGCAGGAATGTATGTAAAGAAATTCAAAATATTTCCTAACAGCATGAATTGACTAAGGGCCAGTTATTTGGAATTAGTCCAGCTAACAATTAACATTCCATGCTGAAAAACAGGCTGCAAATGCCCTTTCCTGACAAAAGTCTTTAGCGAATGAATAATAGCTTGATTAAATTTACATGTAATTGAACAAATGATTCTTTCAAAACAGAAGTCAATTTTTTGTTTATCATCGATCCTGTCTTTAATTAGGCGCGCATTTCAAACAACTATCTATTTTATAAAATTCAACAAAAACAATAACGACTTATTACATGAGTGCAATTCAGGATTTAATTAAAAATCTGGCTGACGAGCATGGAAGAGAACGCCCGAATCTGCTCCCTATTTTGCAGGGAGTAGTTGAACAGGAAAAATTTCTATCAGAATATTCCATGAGTGAAATTGCCCGCGAATTGGACATTCCGGCATCAGATGTCTACGGAACAGCCACTTTCTATTCGTTTTTAGAGCATCATAACATGGGAACCTACATTATTCGGGTTTGCAAAACCATAACCTGCTCAATGAAAGGTAAAAATCAAATTTTATTGACCATTCAGGACATGCTTAAAATTGGCCTGGGAGAAACAACGCCTGACGGTAAGTTTTCGCTGTTGCAAACGAATTGCCTGGGGTGGTGCCACAAAGCGCCAGCCATGCTGATTAACGATGACGTTTTTACGGATTTAACGCCCGAATCAGTCCGGGAAATCCTGACCAAATACATCAAAAAATAAAACGACATATCATGGTAGCTCCATCATATCAACTAAAACGAGCCGATTTCATTTTTAAAAATGATAACGACTGGGAAAAAATACTCGATCGGACGCTTCAACGCAGTCCCCAGGAATTGATCAATGAGCTGATGAGTTCAGAACTGAAAGGTCGTGGGGGTGCCGGATTTCCGACAGGATTGAAATGGAAACTGACGCTTGAAGAACCGGGTAATGAAAAATACGTCATTTGTAATGCAGACGAAGGTGAGCCGGGAACATTTAAAGATCGTGAAATTTTAACGAAAGTACCTTACAAAGTGCTCACGGCAATGGCGACCTGTGGTCATGTGATTGGTTCAAAAAAAGGTTACATCTATTTGCGGGGTGAATACAAATTTTTAGTGCCTGAATTGAAGAAGGCCATCAACGAATTTGAATATTA
>DATFMO010000199.1:0-2978 GCA_035266925.1 Sunxiuqinia sp.
CGTGTAATGGGCGCAATCTCGTCCGGGCATTTCGTGTAAATAATGATGTTGGCCCGGCGACGCTGGTATTTCCGTTCCCGCAACCGCCCCAACGGCAACAGTTGATCTTTATCGATCGGATTGTTATAATCGATCAATAGAATATTAATTCCTGGTGTCACCCGTCGATGTTGAAACGCATCATCCAGCAAAATGGCGTCGGGAGTATGTTTTTCATCTTTCAACAACTGGTTGATCCCATGCACCCGATTTTCATCAACGGCAACTGTCACCATCGGAAATTTCTTTTTAATTTGAAGTGGTTCATCACCAACTTCCGAAACCTGAGACGTGGTTTCAACCAACCGAAATCCTTTTGTTTTCCGCTTGTATCCCCGGCTCAACGTAGCTACGTTCACATGTTTCTTTAGTAATTCTACGAGGTATTCCGTGTGCGGTGTTTTCCCAGTTCCTCCTACCGTAATATTGCCAATGGAGATCACAGGTATCTCAAATTCAGTTGATTTGAAAATCTTGTAATCATACAGGCTGTTGCGGATGTAAACAACCATTCCATAGATCAGAGAAATCGGGTATAACAAGATTTTCAGCATAAACTAGTTTATTTCTCGCACGAAATTATTAAAATTCGCAAGGGACTCAAAATGACCAGCATGAACGAACCTCGCTTTTACCCTTAAACTATGAATTGAAGTAGTTTGTTACCTGAAATTCAATTCGATTACTGTTTTATTCAATCGAAACATCAAAAGGCATCCTTGCCAAAATGCCGCGTGTCTGTTTGATTTGATCCAGTTGCTCGTATATTTTGTAGCCTTCGCCCAGCTCCTGTTTCAACACCCACATTTTTGCAGAACCGGAAATATTCTTCAACCATTCTTCCAATGGATCTTTAATCTTGGGAAGCGAAACAACCCGATAACGATCCAGCTTCGCCATCCTTTTTGCCAGCATAACAGCATCAGTCACGCCTCCAAATTTGTCCACCAAGCCAATCTGCTGGGCATCTTTGGCCGCCCAAACACGTCCCTGTCCAATTGAATCAACCGCAACCTGTGTCATCCCGCGGCCATCTGCCACGCGGCTGGTAAACGTATCGTATCCTTGTTCAATGTAATTCTGCATTAAATCTTTTTCGAAGCTTGTCATTGGTCGGGTGAGCGATAAAATGTCGGAATGTTTGTTGGTGTTCACCACATCGTGCGTAATCCCCAGCTTGTCATTCAGCAGTTTGCCGGCATTTGGAATCACCCCGAAAATACCGATGGAGCCGGTGATCGTGGTGCGGTCGGCCAGAATAGAGTCTGCTGCTGAGGCAATGTAATAACCGCCCGATGCAGCAACGTCACCCATCGAAACAATGACTGGCTTGACAGCTTTTGCCAACTTCACTTCACGCCAAATTACTTCTGATCCGTAAGCACTTCCACCCGGCGAATTGATGCGCAAAACGATGGCTTTGATGGAGCTATCACGACGTGCTTCACGAATTGTTCGCGACAAATCCTCTGAGTCAATTTTTTCAGTGGCATTCCCTGGCATATCAATACCTCCACTCGCGTAAATCACAGCAATTTTATCATGCGCCAATCCTTTGCCATCAGATTGCCCGGGAACTTTCGCGTAGTCGTTGACATCCATCGAACGAACATCATTTTTTTGTTTCGTTCCAGTCAGCTTTTTCAGGTCGTTGATCACCTCATCTTTGTACTCCAGCGTATCCACTACCCCTTTTTCATAAAGGTAATCAGCACCACGAAAGGTCGTTACTCCGTCTGCCAGTTCATTTAAATCATCCTCCGAAAGGTTTCTTGATGTCGAAATCTCGGTCAACATCTGTCGCCACAAACTCCCGATATATTTCTCAGTTTGCAGTCGATTCTCAGGACTCATATCTTCGCGAATGTACGGCTCAACGGCTGCTTTAAATTTTCCGTGCCGGATCACCTGCATCTGCACTCCAATTTTATCCAGAGCCTCTTTGAAAAATGTCCGTTTGGCGCTCAACCCCTTGAGTTCGAGCATCCCTTTCGGATTCAACACAACTTTATCTGCAACTGATGCCAGGTAATAGGCTTTTTGCGACCAGGCTTCACCATAGGCATAAATAAATTTCCCGCTTCCCTTGAAATCCAGCAGGGCATTCCGGACTTCTTCAATCGTTCCATAGCCAGCTGTAATGTCCGATGGATTCAAATAAATCCCTTTGATATTCGAATCCGTTTTTGCTTTCTCGATACATGCCAGAAGATCATTCAACCCGGTTTGTTTAATGGTTCTGAAACCCGGGATATCCAACTCATTAAACGGATTTTTATGCGATCGCTCCAGAATTTCACCTTCCATGCGAATAACTAAAACGGTTTTATCTTTGACAGTTGTCGGTTTCTCTGACATGGAAACAATGGATGACAAAATTCCAATGGATATAATCGTCATCAGGAAACCTGCAACAATGACCCCCACAATGGTGGCCAGGGTGTATTTTAAAAAACTTTTCATAATGGTGATTTATGCTTTGACGTTCGTAACTTTGTGCCTTTAATGAATAGGTACGAATTTAAGCAATTCGTTACAATTTTGTTTACAATATGTCCAGGCTTTTTTTACTTTTAGGTGGTAATCTTGGCAACAAAAAACAAGTGTTTGCCAACTGTTTGAAATTGATTCAATCCAGAATTGGTGAAATCAAAACCGCATCGTCAATCTATGAGACTGAACCTTGGGGATTTGAGTCGGATGATTTGTTTTGGAATCAAGCCATTTTGGTTGAAACGAAACTTAAGCCCGAACAAGTTTTGAAAGAAACCCAACAAATTGAACATGAACTTGGCCGGGTTCGTAAACAAGACCAATATGTTTCCCGGCTAATGGATGTGGATTTGCTGCTTTATGATGATGTTGTTCTTCAAACGTCAACCCTTGAACTGCCGCATCCACGGATGGCTGAGCGCCGTTTTGTGTTGGCACCACTCGTT
>DATFMO010000200.1:0-5038 GCA_035266925.1 Sunxiuqinia sp.
GTTATTTCCTGTGATGATGCTGTCGTCATCCAGGCGAATAGCTGAACCAACAAAGTAATGGGAATAGGGAGCGTATGCATTTCTTGCTACCGCTCTGGCTTTGAGGATCAACTCCTGGTCAGAAGCTGGTAATTCATCCAATTTTTCATATTCGGATATACTAATTTTGATTTCTTTCGTTTTCATTTGGAGGCTTTATCCAAATTTACACTTTTTGTAAAGTTAAACAAATGCTTAAAAGTCACCTATTTTCTTATTTTTGCAAAAAACTGGTTTATGATCAAACGAATTTCGCTAAGTGCAGCATTGCTTTTTTTTACTCTTGTCAGCTTCAGTCAGCGAATCCTTACCCGCGAACAATACATTCAGAAATATGCGCCATTAGCTATTCAGGAGATGCAGCGAAGTGGTATTCCTGCCAGTATCACTCTGGCGCAAGCTTGTCTGGAGTCGAACAATGGAAACAGTGAATTAAGTATTAAAAGCAATAACCACTTTGGGATTAAGTGTAAACGATCCTGGCGTGGCAAGCGAATTTACTACGATGACGATCGCAAAAATGAATGTTTTCGTCACTATAATTCACCGAGGGAATCCTTTGTCGATCACACCGATTTTTTGATGAACAATCCTCGATACAGCAACCTGTTCAGTTTAAAACTGACGGATTACAAAGGTTGGGCTCGTGGGTTAAAAAAGGACGGTTATGCCACCAATCCTCATTACGCTAATCACTTGGTTCAAATAATTGACGACTATCAGTTGTATTTATACGATGAAGGATTGGATCGCGCACAAATTGCCCGAATACATCAGCAGACTCAAAATGTCGATTCAAAAAATTTGATTAATCCATACCAAACCCGAAAGGTCGTTCTTCGGAATGGTTTAAAATCAATCGTGGTTAAAAAAGGTGATACATTTGAAAAGATTGCCCAGGAGTTCGACTTGAAAGACTGGGAAATATACGCTTATAATGACTACGAAAAGGGGCAACAGCCACGCGAAAACGAAATTTTATACATTGAACCCAAACATCGTCGAGCTGACAAATCACACAAAACACATCGATTTGAGAAGGACGACACGATGCATTTTCTGGCACAACGCTATGGCATAAAATTACATCGTTTGTATCGGCTAAACAGGATGAAGGCGGGGGAAAAGCCGGATGTGGGTGATATCATCTACCTGCGGAAAAAGAAACCAAGACATTGATTTTCACAGCGTCCTTATTACGGCTTCACCTTCAGGTTATCCGCGCCGTGGAAACCACGCAAAAATTCGATGGCCTTCATTCGTTTTTTACCCGAAAGCTGAAGGTCGGTGATTTTTAGCCAACTGTCTGCGGCTGCGATTTTCAGGTACGTTTTGCCATCGGTTTTCAAAGCGCTGGGCGTTAAATTTTGGGCTGGTTCTTTTTCTGCAAAATAGATTTTCAGCGCATAGGTTTTCCCATGTTCATCTTCCAATTCGGTCCAGGCAGTCGGGTAGGGTGACAGGCCGCGGATGAGGTTCCGGATTTCTTCACCGGGCCTGTTCCAGTCGATCCGGCAATCTTCCTTAAAAATTTTTGGCGCTGGGCTCAGGCTTTCGCTGGCTGCCAGCTTATCCTGTTGAATGGCTTGATAATTTCCCTCGGCCAGGGCATCGACGGTTTTCAACACCAGCAAGGCGCCAATTTCCATCAGTCCGTCGTGAATTTCGCCAACAGTATCATTTTCGCCGATAGGCATGATTTCCTGAAAAAGAATAGCGCCGGTATCAATTTCGTGCGACAACAGGAAAGTGGTAACGCCGGTTTCTTTTTCACCATTGATCACCGCCCAATTTAGTGGAGCCGCTCCCCGGTATTGTGGAAGCAGCGAGCCGTGGAGGTTGAACGTCCCCAGGCGCGGCATGTTCCAAACCACCTCGGGCAACATGCGAAAAGCCACCACCACCTGCAAATCAGCTTTCAGGCTTTCCAGTTCCGCAATAAAATCCGGATTTTTCAATTTTTCCGGCTGCATGACGTACAAGCCTTTTTCAACAGCATATTTTTTCACGGCTGACTCATGCAGCTGCCGACCTCGTCCTGCAGGCTTGTCAGGCGCAGTGATCACGCCGACAACCTTGTACCCGTTTTCAACCAATGCCTGTAAACTGGCCACCGCAAATTCGGGCGTACCCATAAATATGATTCGTATATCTTTTCCAGTCATAACGTGTGCTTTTGTGCAAAGATACTTTTTCGAATTAGGAAATTCCAAATTTCAGGTTTCACCCCGAGAACTTGAGGCCAAGATTTCAGCCTTCGTATTGTCATTCCGGCGAGATCCGGAATCTTTCTGCTGTTGATCGCCAAGCTCAACTCATAAGATTGATCCTGAAAAAGTCATTCTTTTCATCTGTGAAATTGAGGCTGCAAATAAATAAGTCAGAATGGTCTTTTGTTCTGAAACTAAATGCCTTGTTTGGTGTTTTAGGTTCATTATCAGTACTTTTATTAAACCTTTAAAACTTACAAAATGGTACATGTAATTTTAACACACGAAGTAAAGGATTTTGCTACATGGAAAAAAGTTTACGAAGCAGGAGAACCATTACGGGCAAAATCAGGGATAAAAATGACCGGGGTTTATACTTCGGTTGATAACCCTAAGCAAGTCACATTAACAGGAGAATGTGCAAGTGTTGACGTGATGAATAGTTTTATGAGCCAGCCCGAACTTAAAGCCGACATGGAAAAGGCGGGCGTAATCAGTGCGCCTGAGATGAAAGTGCTCAACAAGGCCTGACTATAACAAATTTCGTTTTCCTGTACATTGCTTTTCAATTTCTGAAGTAAATGTACTTCTGCGGCAAAGCCTTTGAAAAAAGAATATAAAATTGGGACGATTTTATCGACGGTCGGGTGTTTTTTCAGAAAAAGGGAACGTGAATTTTGGAAAACTTTATGTAGGAAACGCTTCTATTCAAATTGAAATTATAAGAGCAATAGGCTGACTATTTATTGTTAGTCAGCTTATTGCCCGAAATTGATCATGAAAATTTCAACGTATGTTTAAAAGGTGTGATCCCCGTAAGGTAAACATGGTTTCCTTCCGTTCGTAGCGTTCCGAAGTGTACGGCATACTGCTCTCCGCCCAAATGATAGATCGACTCATGCTTCTTGATCCCCGGGCCAAATGTTATGGTGTCCCCACCATTATAAAATGTGCCCATTCCGTTTGGTAGGTAATGGTTGTCTAGTCCATCATTGGCATCGGTCACCCCTTTTAGCACCCCATCTTTATTAAAGCAGAGTTCAACAGTTACAGGAACGTTTTCCAGCCCGGTGACATTAAAAGTGACTTCAACTTTCCCGTGATCTTCCTTAATATAAATTGAGCTGTCAAGGGTTTTCACGTTGCTCATTGGCCTTTTGTCGAAAGCCATTTTGCTCCAAAACCGGTTGTTGAGGCTCGGGGTCAGCGGATAGTCGCCATCCGGGTTTTTAAATTCATTAGGCAAAGGCTGATAATACGGGACTTCCAGTTTCTTATGAAGAATATATTTGTTCCCTTCTTTTTGTACTCCTTCGCTCCGAAAATAGCCTGTGTTAAAAAAATTGGCCGAAAGTCGCATGTAGTCGAGCACAGCCCTCCCTCTCCGGTAACTGAAAAAGTTGGGTAGGACAGATCTCCCCGACGCAATAATCAATGGCCAGTCTGTTCCACCAAATATGCTTGCGGTTGTATCGCCCCTCCTGATCCTTGCCAAACCACTGGTTTTAAGAAAACGCTCGTAATTCAGGGGTAGGGCAACCGGCTTCGGTAACTTTTCTTTCAGCACCGGGTTTTCCATAAAATGGAACAGGCTGTTTTTTACTACATATTCCTCAAAACCTGGGAAATTTTCAATTAAGCGGGTCATATCGGCAAATTGACCATCCTGATCGTGGATGGCCAGAAACCGATAGTTGAGGTAATGGCCAACGATATTTTTATGCATATACTGATCCTGACGTCTGGAATCGGTGGTTACTAAATCTCCATTGGGCTCCATGTAATACCAAGTCATTGCCAGGTTTTTTCGTGGCGCGTTAAACAGTTTCGAACTGTTCAGCAAACGCCCGATGGTAATGAAGGCTGTATCTTCCACGTTGGAATAGATGGCGCTCCGCTCCGGGTAGTGCCCATCCTCATCCATGTAAATCCCTTCGGAAAGCCACTCGTTGATGCGGTCAATGTATTTCTGGTTGGGGTAGAGCTGGTTGATGCGAGCCAAAGCCTGACTGACCACCCAGCGGTGATTTGGTGTGTGGACACCTCCAACGGTCAAGGCATCTCCTGTTTTGAGGATCACCTGCTTCACTTTTTCCTTAACCGCATCCAGCTTTTCATCTGCTTTTTGGCTTAAAATGAAAACCCCCGCGCACAAGGGTTCCATTACAAAAGCAGTATCTGGTGGTGATTCCAGGTTTCCGGCATTCATGGTTCCGTCAGCAGTCTGATTAGCCTTTAGCTGATCGGTGGTTTTGTCTAGGGCGGCAATTAACGACTCATGTTCAAACCATTGGGATTCCGGGCAACAATAGGCTGCTGCCAGTTTAGCAAAGTTGTAGCCAGCTGTCCTGATGTAGATGTGCTGTGGAAGGCTCCCTTTTTCCAGAAGTTCTTTTACTTCGTTGTCATTGGCTTTGACCAAACGGGTATAAAGTCCTTCATCCAAGTTGGTTGTGGCATTTGATTCAGAAGAAAACGCCTGGAAAGGATTCATGTAAAGTGTTCCTCCAATTAAGGCCGATTGTTTTATAAATGTGTTTCGATTAATTTTCTTCATAACGGTTGGTTTACGTGTTTAGTTGGACGTTGTGTTTAGGTTCAAATAATCTTATTTTATTCGGCGAATGGCGAAAATATGAAAACGGTAGAAAGCAGTGGAAAACTATTGAAGACAATTGCTTTCTACTGCTTTCGATCAAACGGGTTCATTTAAATAATTTCTGAAAGCTGCACTGTCCTATTTTCAGCAACCGATTTTTTGGCGGCCAATCCAATGGCGATGGAAGCCA
>DATFMO010000201.1:0-11852 GCA_035266925.1 Sunxiuqinia sp.
CAATGGTTGCCATAACTTGGAATTTGAACTTTTGAATTTGGAACTATTTAAAATTGAAAGATCGTTTCCCGAATAATTTCACTCACGGTTGGGTGTGGAAAAATTACTTCCTCAACATCCTGAACGCGGAACTGGGCTTCGATAAGTGCACAGGCCCCCCAGATCATTTCGGAGCAAGCCCCTCCAACCATGTGAATTCCAAGGATCTCCTTATATTTTTTGCCTACAATGACTTTGCAAAAACCGTCCTTGCCCTCGTTCTCGACCAGGAACCGTCCGGCATAAGCCATCGGCAACTGACGAACTTCAATTTCAATTCCTTTTTCTTTGGCTGCAGTTTCGGTTAAACCAACACCGGCAATTTCGGGATGTGTGTAAACAACGCCAGGAATGGCATTGTAGCGCATCACATCTTTGCGGCCCAGAATGTGGTTGACAGCAACTTCTCCTTCACGACTGGCTGTGTGAGCCAATAACGAGAAACCAGTGACATCACCGGCTGCGTAAACATTTGGAATGTTTGTGCGGCAATGCTCATCAATCGTAATTCCGGTGCGAGTTATTTCCACTCCCAAGTTTTCTAACCCGATACCAGCAACGTTAGCTTTACGACCAACAGAAAGCAGCACTTCGTCACCTGTAATCGAATAGACTTCTCCGTCCTTCTCGAAAATAACTTCCTTGCCTCTCAGCTCGGTTACTTTGGCTTTCAGATGGTAGTCAATTCCACGTTTGGTGAACTCTTTGCGCACAAAAGCCGCGATCTCTTCATCAACGCCGGTGAGGATTTCAGGCAACATTTCAATCACAGTCACTTTCGTTCCCATGGCATTGAAAAAATCAGCAAACTCAGTACCAATTACGCCACCACCAATAATCACCAAACTTTTAGGTAATTCTTTTAGTTGAAGAATTTCGCGGTTGGTTGTCACGACATCCGTATCCAAGCCCGGAATGGGTGGAACAGCGGCTTCAGAACCGGTACAAATCAACAAACGTTTAGCCTGGTAATCTTTCCCGTCAGCAGTTAGGGTGATCACATCGCCGCGTTTTTCCTTAATCACAGCTTCAGCCATGACCACTTCCGCTTTGGCATGTTTCATTTTTGTTCCAACACCGGAAACCAATTTGCGCACGACTTTGTCCTTGCGCTTCATGATTTTGCCAAAATCAATCGAGATGTTCGATTCGACATTGATGCCGTACTTGCCGGCTTCGTGTGCATTCTCCAGCACTTTGGCTGAATTCAAAAGCGTTTTGGTTGGAATGCAGCCTTCATTGAGGCACACTCCTCCCAACGCTCTTTTATCGAAGATGACCACGCTCAGGCCTTTCGCACCTGCACGCTCGGCCGCAACGTATCCGGCCGGGCCACCTCCAAGGATTGCTATATCAACTATGTCAGTCATGATATTCTACAAGGTCAGATTTTCAATTTGGTCTTTAATTTCTTTCAGGAAAAGTGTTGCTTCTCCTCCGTCCAATGCCTGGTGATCGTAAGTCAGCGACAAGCCCATCATTGGTACAAAACCGTATACACCGTCACCCAAATCTTTCGGGCGGGGAACGATGGCACAAACACCCAAAATGGCTGATTGCGGCAGGTTGATCACCGGCGTAAACATTTCAACTCCATAGTTTCCGAGGTTCGAAACAGTAAAACTAGCAGCCTCCGGTTTTAGTAATTCAGGATCGATGTTTCCTTTACGACACTGCCCGGCAACCGTTGTCAACTGAGATGAAAGTCCTTCGATCGACAGATCATCTGCATTTTTAACGGCAGGAACCATCAATCCACGTTCTGTATCAACAGCCAATCCAAGGTGTACTTTTTTGAACCAGCGCATGCTGTCGCCAATAAAATGCGTGTTGGCCTGTGGAAATTTCTTCAGCGCTTTAATCACCGCGAAACAAACCAAATCGTTAATGGTAATATTTTGTGAAACCTCTCCGGCTTCCAATTTCTTCTTGAACGACTTACGCAATGCCATGATTTTTCGGGCATCGGCACTCATGTGGTGAGTTAACTGAGCTGAGTTCTGCAATGACTGATGCATGGCTTTGGCGATCAACTTGCGAATATTCGATAATTTTTTCACTTCGAAGTCGTCACCATAAACAGGATTGTAGCTCACCAGGTTTTCGGCAGCCACGCGCCCACCAATTCCAGTGGTTTCTTCTGCTGTTGTCAATCCTTCGGCTTGTGCTTTTTCCTGTGCCAGCGGTGTCATTTTCGGCAACGATTCTGCTGCCACCTCAATATCCTGAGCAATGATGCGCCCATGCGGACCTGAGCCTTGCACTTTCTCGTAAGGAACGCCCAGCTTTTCGGCCATCACTTTTGCACGAGGCGAAATTCGTAATTTCCCCTCCTGTTTTTCAACCAAGACTGGTTCTTTATTTTCTTCTGAAGGTGCAGAATCTTCAACCGGAGCGGTTTCTTCTTCAACAGCAGGAGCTGCTTCGCCGCCACCCGGACGAAATTCTTCGATATCTTCACCTGATTTTCCCAAAACAGCGACATTGTTCAATACAGGCACCTCATCTCCTTCTTCGAAAAAAATGGCTAGTAGTTCGCCATCTTCTTTTGCTTCCTCATCAAACGAAGCTTTATCTGTTTCGTACGAAAACAGGATGTCTCCTGTCTTCACCTGGTCACCGACCTTCTTGTACCATTCTCCAATAATACAAGTCTCAACAGATTGCCCCTGGCGGGGCATAATTACTGGAATAGCCATAAAAATTTTATTTCACTTGTTAATACAACATTCAGTTATCACTTCCAATAAAACATAGCCTTATAGCTAAATACTATGGATTTACAGAATTCTAGCTTGTAAACTTACATCATACAACTTGTATTTACAAGTTATGACTTGAAAATTAATATTTTTTCTTATTTTTGGTCATCATTTGATAACATTAGCCTGTGGAAACCAAAGTACCACAATACAAAAAACTGTACGAAACCTTACGCCGTCACATCCTCTCAGGAGTTTATGAAGAGGGCAGTTTATTGCCATCGGAGAATGAATTGTGCGCGGTTCATAATTTAACACGACCAACAGTTCGGCATGCACTGGAAGCACTCGTTCAGGATGGATTTATTTCCAAAAAACAAGGCAAAGGAAGCATTGTACGGAAACCGCCACAAGATATTGGTATCTTGTCCATTTCAGGAACTTCTTCAGCCATTGGCCAGCAATACCTGCAAACACAAATATTGCAAAAAGCACAGATTATGCCTTGGCCAGATCCCTTTCATTTTGAATTGTCGAATGCCGAAAAAGACTTTGGCTGTATATATATGGAGCGTTTGCGTTTTGTAAACGGTCTTCCGGTCTTTTACGACATCAACCATATTCCAAACATCAATTTACCACGTTTCACCAGCCGTACATTCGAGAACAAATCATTGTTCGAAATACTCCGGAGGAGCTATCAAATTGAGATTAAAGGAGGCGAACAAAAACTGAAGGCTGTAAAAGCAGACGCCAAAATCGGTAAATTATTAAAAATCAAAAAAGGAGATCCGGTACTTTACATGGAGCGAAAACTAAATACCAACCGTGAAGGTTTTCACATTTACTCGACCATCTATTTTAATTCGGAAAAGCACGCAATCTTCGGAAGTTTTTAACAGTAGGGGTCTTTAAAAAAGAGAAGGTGGACATCCGTGCATCCACCCCTAGCTGCACATAAAATCTCTTGAGAAGAGACTGGACGTCCACCAGAGTATCTTTATTGCAAAGTAAATACTATTTTATGAAAACTTCAAAGTATTGTACAACATTAAAATCGCATTAAAAAAATTAGTATGTCTTTAGATCCAATACAAAAATGAATTCTTCTAATGAAAAGGAAATCAGAACAAGCTAAACATGAATTTATTTTTATTCAATTCTGGTGGATATTTATTCATTTCCTTAATTGCAAACTTTATTAATAGGCAAAAAATTTTAATCTTTGTGCCTCGAAAACAAATCGTTTTAAACGAAAAAGAAAACTACACATGAAAGTTTTAAAATTTGGTGGAACATCAGTTGGAAGTGTTGAAAACATGAATGTTGTTATGAAGCTTGTTACTGATGGTGACAAAAAATTGGTTGTATTATCGGCGATGTCCGGAACGACCAACGCTTTAGTTGCAATAGCTGAATCGCTTTACAAAACGGATAAAGAAGGCGCCAAAGCTCAGATTGACCAACTGGAAGCAAAATACGAAGACGTAATTTCAAACTTATACAAGGACGACAGCCGCAAACAAGAAGGCAAAAAAATTATTGACGAACGTTTTGCGACAATCCGCGAGCAAGTTGAAAAAGAATTTGGACCAATCGAAGAACAAATCATCTTGGCTCAGGGCGAATTGATTTCAACGGCACTTTTCACGCAGCTGATGCAGGAAAACGGGCACAATACCAAGTTGCTCCCGGCGCTTGATTTCATGCGAATTGACGTCAATAAAGTTGCTGACCTGTACGCCATAAAAACGAATATCTCGATTGTGCTAGATGAAATTGGCGAAGCTGACTATTACGTCACGCAAGGATTTATCTGCCGCAATGCCGATGATGAAATTGACAACCTGCAGCGTGGCGGTTCTGACTACACAGCTTCGTTGATTGGAGCGGCGATCAAAGCGGATGAAGTTCAAATCTGGACTGACATTGACGGGTTCCACAATAACGATCCGCGCTTTGTGAATAATACAAAAAAAATTGAGCAGCTTTCGTTCAGTGAGGCTGCTGAGTTGGCTTACTTTGGTGCAAAAGTACTTCACCCACAAACGGTATTGCCAGCCAGGCTGGAGAACATCCCGGTTCGCTTGAAAAACACAATGAACCCCAGTGACAGCGGAACGTTGATCACGTCAGAATCAAATAATAAAGGGATTAAAGCAGTCGCAGCAAAAGATGGCATCACAGCTTTAAAAATTCGTTCTTATCGCATGTTGATGGCTTATGGTTTTTTGAAAAACATCTTTGAGGTTTTCGAAATTTTTAAAACTCCGATTGATATGATCTCCACTTCAGAGGTTGCCGTTTCACTCACCATCGACAATATCAGCAGGCTGGAAGATATTCTGAAAGAATTAAAAGAATATGGCGAGGTTGAAGTGGATGAAAACCAATCCATCATTTGTATTGTTGGTGATATTATCGCTGAAGAACGTGGATTTGCTGCCAAAGTATTCAACGCTCTGGAAGGAATCCCGATCCGGATGATTTCCTACGGTGGAAGCCGACACAATATTTCAGTATTGGTTCCAACCAGCCACAAACAGCAAACCTTGCAGGCACTCAGCGACAACCTGCTTAACAATTAATATGATACAACCACAGATCATTCGTCAGTTCCAAAACCTGGAGACACCGTTCTATTTTTACGATTTGGATTTGCTTCGGCACACATTGAAAATGGTAGAACAGGAAAGCAAAAAATACGGTTTCCATGTGCATTATGCTGTAAAAGCCAATGCCAACGATATTGTGTTGAACACTATTTTTGACTTCGGTTTTGGAGCTGACTGTGTAAGTGGTAATGAAATTAGCAAAGTTGCAGAGCTGGGTGTTTCCGGCTCAAAAATAGCTTTTGCCGGTGTTGGTAAAACCGACAAAGAAATCACCACTGCCCTTCAAAACGACATTTTCAGTTTCAATTGCGAATCACTCCCCGAGTTGGAAGTGATTGACCAAATTGCCGGGAGACTGGGGAAAACGGCCAGAGTGGCCATTCGTATCAACCCGAATGTAGACCCGAAAACCCACGAATACATCACCACCGGGTTGAATGAAAATAAATTTGGCGTCAATCATTGGGACTTTGACCGGTTGAGCAAACTATTGAAACGGCTCGATCATATTAAACTTACAGGTATTCATTTTCATATCGGATCCCAAATCACTGATATCAAGGTTTTCAAAGAGCTCAGTCTAAAAGTGAACACCATCTCTGAGTGGTTTGAAAATCAAGGCCTTAAACTCCAACACATTAATATGGGAGGTGGCTTGGGCATTGATTATGAAAATCCTGAAAACAACCAATTTTCAGATTTTGCCGGTTACTTCAAAGCATTTCACACCCATTTAAAACTAAAAGCTCATCAAGAGCTACATGTCGAACTGGGCCGGTCGATCGTTGGCCAATGCGGCCACTTGATTACCAGAGTGTTATATGTCAAAGAAGGCATGAGCACCAAATTTCTGATCACGGATGCCGGCATGACCGAATTGATTCGGCCAATGTTGTACCGGGCCAAACATAAGATCAGCAGTTTAAGCTCCACAGAATCTGCTGAAGTATATGATGTTGTTGGCCCTATCTGTGAGAGCACTGATGTGTTTGCCAAAGGCATTGAACTACCTAAATCGAAACGTGGCGACCTTTTGGCCATTCATTCTGCCGGAGCTTATGGCGAAGTGATGGCTTCCGCCTACAACCTGCGTGATTTGGTTAAAACCTATCATTCGGATCAATTTCAGGAATAATCCCCTTCTTTCTTACCTGATCATCAATAAAAACCTTAATATCAGACATATTTTTCCGAATTAATTTTTTTAGACGGAGAATAAGCCTACATTTGTCACTCACATTTTTATTTAATTATTTTATGAACATTTTTGTAGGAAACCTCAACTACGCAATCACTGAAGACGATATGCGTGGAATTTTTGAGGAGTACGGTGAATTAAATTCTGTAAAATTGATTACAGACAAATTTACTGGAAGAAGTAAAGGTTTCGGATTCGTTGAAATGCCTGACGCAGATGAAGCTAAAAAAGCCATTGAAGAATTAAATGGCGCAGAACTCGAAGGAAGAACCATGGTTGTTAATGAGTCAATCGAGAAAAAGAGAGACAACAACCGCGGTGGAGGCTTTCGTGGAGGAAACCGCAGTGGCGGTGGCGGTGGTTACAACCGCAGAGACAACAATTACCGATCAAACTATTAATTTTTTTTGATCATGAAAGGTACTGTGAAATGGTATGACGCAACCAAAGGTTATGGATTTATCCTGACCGAGGAGAACAAAGACCTTTTTGTTCACCGCAGTGGTTTAGCTGATTCCTACGCCGGTCTTGAACCAGAAGAGACCGTTGAATTTGAAGTTGGTCAAGGAAACAAAGGACCAGTTGCTACGAACGTTACTAAAGTAGATTAATTCAGATATTGAGCGGGGACTTACTAGAAGTCAGCTCCATCAATAACGATATTTTTTTACTACCGTCTATTTAAAAGCCCGGAATTCCGGGCTTTTCTTATTTTATATATTTCCGTGAAATTTTGTTCTTATATCGCCAACACATCACTTGCGGCATGCCTTGATGTGAGTTCAATGCGGAAAGTTTTTGCCAAGGGCTCAAATACAGAATAGGCCATTTCCGGCGTGTTGTTCTGTCCCGACAAGTGGCTAAGAAGAACCGTGTGCAACCTTTCTCCGGCATGTTCTGACAATAGCTGGAAAGCCTGGCGATTGGACAGGTGCCCCAAATCGGAAGCCACCCGTTGTTTCAAGTAGTACGGATAAGGGCCGGTTCGCAACATCTCTTCATCGTAGTTACTTTCCAAAAAAACCGCATGACAAGCTGCAAAGTGTTCTTTCACCCGTTCACAGGGCTCTCCAATATCAGTCATCACACCAATATGCTTCCCGGCGTATGAAATTCGAAAAGAACAAGCATCTGCGGCATCATGATTCTTCGCAAACGGAAAGACTGCAAACTCGCCCAATTGGAATTCCATATTCGGCTCGAACCAGCGAGGTACATCTGGCTGAACATGCCTGCGCATGGCTAAATAGGTCTTCTTCGTCAGATAAACGGGCACCCTCAATCGCTTGCTCAACACCCGCACACCCCGACAGTGATCACTGTGTTCGTGAGTGATCAGCACCGCTTTTATTTTCTCGGTGTCAATTTTCTTTTCGGCCAAACGAACCTGCAATTGGCGAGCTGATATTCCTGCATCCACGAGCAATGCTTCGGTTTCATTACCTATGTAGTAGCAATTGCCATTGCTACCCGATGCTAATGCACAAATCTCTAGCTTGGTCATTTTTCAGTGTGAATTTCTGCAAGAACCTGTTCGGGCAAGATCTCTTTGCCTTGTAGAACACATTTTGCTTTTTCGTAAAATGGGCGGCGTTGTTCCATCATTTCTTCGATGAAAGCGACCAATTCTTCCTGTGATTTTCCTTTGATTAGCGGGCGCTCAGTTTTTGAGTGAATCAATCGGTCTGCTAATACCTCGGTCTCAACATCAAGGAAAACACAAAGTCCGGTTTCGTTCATTACCTTCATATTATCGAAGAAGCAGGGAGCCCCGCCTCCTGTCGCGACGATCACTTCATCAAATTCTGCAACTTCTTTTAACGAAGCACGTTCTTTTTCACGAAAAGCTTCTTCACCTTCTTCTGCAAAAATCCTGGGCACAGTTTTAATGTATTTTTCCTCGATGTATTTGTCTAAATCGATGAATGTGACATCCAATAGTTGTGAGAGCCTGCGCCCCATCGTGGATTTGCCACATCCCATATAACCTATCAAAAAAATTCTCATTCGAACAGCGACATTTGATTTTTATCGTCATCATCATCTTTATGCCGATTGACTTCAAAAGGAATATCGTCCGCTGAATCCGGTGCAGCAACTTCTTCCTCTTCGTCACGGTCATCTTCATCCTTGACAACAGGTTCAATCTCGGTAATGTTTTCGACTTCGTAGTTCGTCAGCCGTTTTCCCCGAGCTTTATACGATTTGACGCCGATATACTCTGCCACTTCGATAATTTCATTTTCGCGCTGCTGGTTCTTCCCTCCAAATTCAATCTCAAAACGTGGATAATGAACCCAGGTCACACTGATCAATTTATTATCCGGATTTTCGCCAATAAAGTCGATTCGTTTGCCCATCACTTCGTCGATCTCAAAACGCTTCACGTAGTAATATTCCTGCTCAGCATCATAATAAACGACCGACAGGATCCTGTCATGTTTAAGTTTTTCAATGCTTAGAATGTCCGAGTCGAAATGATTGGAAAGGTCAAAATTGTACAATTGATATTCGCCATTTTTATACAAAACCAAAATCTTGTCCTCGCCCTGGAATTCGCCCAGGAAGCGGCCTCGCCCATCAGAGTTGATGCGCAGCACATCCGGGTCGAACCAAATTTTACGGCCACCAAGTGTTGACACGCCTTTTTCTTTCAGGCTGATTTTGTGAATATCATTTTTCGTGAGGATATTTCCCATGGCCCCCCGTCCTTTGATCGCCAGTTCACCAAAGTCAACTTCAAAGTTGAGTTTTTTCATCCGCGCACGATGCTTCAGCGTAACTCTCAACACTTCAGCTTCTCCATTCGGGTTGGCACTGAAATACCAGATCCGGGAGCCGGCAGTTCCTTTGGTTACATCATACTCTTTGTCCCGTGTCATTCCGGTCACAGCAAAACGCTTCATGTAGAAAGTTCCCTGACGACCATCGCGATAAACCACATTGTAAATGGTTCGTTTATCGTTCTTTTTGAACACTGAGATGTGCTGAATATTTTTACCAATGAATGCCTTATCTGGAACTTTGGTAACAAAATAAGTCCCGTCTTTTCGGAAAACGATAATATCATCAATGTCCGAGCAATCGCAAATATATTCTGCTTTTTTCAGGCTGGTTCCCATAAAACCTTCTTCCTTATCGAAGTAAAGTTTTTCGCTGGCAACCACCACTTTGGATGCAACAATATTTTCGAAGCTTCTGATTTCAGTTTTCCGCTCACGCCCTTTTCCATACTTATCCTTGATCCGCTGATAATAATCGATGGTGAACGGAATAATGTTTTTAATATTTTTTTTGATCTCTTCGATCTCATCCTCAATCGACTTGAGGTGACTATCTGCCTTATCTTTATTGAATTTCAGGATACGAGCCATGCGAATCTCCATCAATTTCAGGATGTCTTCCCGCGTGATCTCACGCATCAATTTGGGTTTCCATGGCTCCAGCCGTTTGTCCACATGAGCAATCGCTTCATCCATATTTCCAGCTTGCTCAAATTCCTTGTCCTTATAGATTCGCTCTTCGATGAAGATTTTTTCAAGCGAGGCAAAATGCCAGGCCTCCTCCAGTTCACTTTTCCGGATTTCAAGCTCTAACTTTAGCAAGGCAACCGTCTGATCCGTATTCTTTATCAGAATCTTGCTCACTCCAATAAAGTGTGGCTTGTCATCTTCAATGGTGCAGGCATTTGGAGAAATCGAAACTTCGCAATCGGTAAAAGCATACAAAGCATCAATGGTTCTGTCGGAAGAGATACCGGATACCAGATGCACCAATATCTCAACCTTGTCCGAGGTATTGTCGTCAATCCGTTTAATCTTGATCTTGTTCTTATCGTTTGCCTTGATAATGGACTCGATCAGGGTTGTCGTTGTTTTTCCAAATGGTAATTCATTAATTGCCAGCGTCTTGTTATCCAGTTTTTCAATTTTAGCTCGAACTTTAACGGCTCCTCCACGAAGGCCATCGTTGTATTTTGAAAAATCTGCCGAACCACCGGTTGGAAAGTCGGGGTAAATTTCAAACTCTTCACCTTTCAAATAACTGATTGAAGCATCGATCAGCTCATTAAAATTATGCGGAAGAATTTTAGATGCCAACCCGACCGCAATTCCCTCAACGCCTTGTGCAAGCAGCAGGGGGAACTTAACCGGCAGAGTAATTGGTTCCTTGTTTCTACCATCGTATGAAAGTTGCCAATTGGTTGTCTTTGGGTTGAAAACCACGTCCAATGCAAATTTGGACAAGCGTGCCTCAATGTAACGAGGAGCCGCCGAGCCATCGCCGGTGAGTATGTTTCCCCAGTTTCCCTGGGTATCAATTAACAAATCCTTTTGCCCGAGCTGCACCAATGCGTCCCCGATCGAAGCGTCGCCATGCGGGTGATATTGCATGGTTTGTCCAATGATGTTTGCCACCTTGTTGTAGCGGCCATCGTCCATTTCGCGCATCGCATGGAGGATACGTCTTTGCACCGGCTTCAGCCCGTCATTTACATAGGGAACAGCACGTTCAAGAATAACATACGATGCATAATCAAGAAACCAATCCTGGTACATCCCCGACAAATACGTGATGTTATTTCCATTGAGCTTTACCTCTTTTTTTTTGTCCTTATTCTTATCTTCTTCTGCCACAACGAATTAATTAATTGTAAAACTTACATCCACTAAAAATCATTGCTACCTAGTTGATTTCATCCTTCTCAACATATAAGTTTTCGATGATGAACTCCTGCCGGTCGGGCGTATTTTTACCCATGTAAAAATCGAGCATCTGAGTAACCGATTCGTGCTTTTTCATTTGCACGGGCTCCAGTCGAATATCCGGACCGATAAAGTTTTTGAACTCATCTGGTGAAATCTCTCCAAGCCCCTTAAATCGGGTAATTTCAGCTTTTGAACCCAATTCTTTGATGGCCGCCAGTCGTTCCTCGTCGGAATAACAATAAAAGGTTTTTTTCTTGTTTCGCACCCGAAACAGCGGGGTTTGTAAAATATGGAGATGTCCTTTTTTGACTAATTCGGGGAAAAATTGTAAAAAGAAAGTGAGCAACAACAATCGGATGTGCATACCATCCACATCGGCATCAGTAGCAATGATCACCTTGTTGTACCGCAGGTCTTCTAGACCTTCTTCAATATTGAGTGCAGCCTGCAACAAATTGAATTCTTCATTTTCGTACACCACTTTTTTGGTCAATCCGTAAGAGTTCAGCGGTTTTCCTTTCAAGCTAAAAACAGCTTGGGTATTCACATCTCTTGATTTGGTGATTGATCCACTTGCCGAGTCTCCCTC
>DATFMO010000202.1:0-8706 GCA_035266925.1 Sunxiuqinia sp.
CGGGCACCTGCTTTTTCATGCATTCCTTCAACTTGACCACGACGACGGTTCAAGTCACCGATGATATCACCCATGTATTCCTCAGGAGTAACAATTTCAGACTTCATCATTGGTTCCAATAATTTTGGACCTGCTTTTGACGCTGCACTTTTAAACGCCTGACGGGCACAAATTTCGAATGACAGCTGATCCGAGTCAACCGGGTGGAATGAACCGTCGAGCAACTCAACTTTCAGGCTATCCAACTGGAATCCGGCCAACGGACCGTTTAACATCGCTGTTTCGAAACCTTTTTGCACAGAAGGAATAAATTCTCTTGGAATACGTCCTCCTTTGACGCTATCAATGAATGTCAAGCCTTCTTTGCTTTCTTCGGCTGGCCCAACTTTAACAATGATATCCGCAAATTTACCACGACCACCAGTTTGTTTCTTGAATGTTTCACGCAGCTGAACTTCTTCGCTGATTGCTTCTTTGTATGCTACCTGAGGTTTACCCTGGTTGCATTCAACTTTGAATTCACGCTTCAAACGGTCGATAATAATTTCAAGGTGAAGCTCACCCATACCACGAATAACTGTTTGACCTGATTCTTCGTCTGTGTTAACCACGAATGTTGGGTCTTCCTCGGCTAATTTAGCTAATCCCATTCCCAGTTTATCGAGGTCTTTTTGAGTTTTTGGCTCAACAGCAATACCAATTACAGGTTCCGGGAAATCCATACTCTCAAGTGTAATTGGATGTTTCTCGTCAGATAAGGTATCACCTGTGCGAATATCTTTAAAACCAACAGCAGCGCAAATATCACCAGCTTCGATTACATCCTTCGCATTTTGCTTGTTGGAGTGCATTTGGTAAAGACGTGAAATACGTTCTTTCTTGCCTGTACGCGAATTGTAAACAGTTGACCCTGCTTCGATTTTACCTGAATAAACACGCATGAAGCATAAACGACCTACGTAAGGGTCAGTAGCAATTTTAAACGCTAAAGCTGCCAATGGTTCGGAGACGTCGGCATTACGAACTTCTTCTTTATCGGTTCTTGGGTTCATTCCTTTCAGCTCACCTTTATCCAATGGGCTAGGCAAGAACTCAATAACTGCGTCCAGCAGACGTTGCACTCCTTTATTTTTAAATGCTGAACCACACATCATTGGAACGATGATTTGTTTCAAAGTACCTTCACGAATTACTCTGATCATATCATCCGGAGTAATTGATTCTGGATCTTCGAAATAACGCTCCATCAATTCATCATCCAATTCAGCGACTGATTCAACCAATTTTTCACGGTATTCATCAGCTTGCTCTTTCAAATCAGCTGGAATTTCTTCCAACTTGTAGTTTGTTCCTAATGTTTCATCATCATACCAACGAATAGCCTTCATTTCGATCAGGTCAATTACCCCTTCGAATTTTTCTTCAGCACCGATTGGAATTTGAATAGGAATAGGGTTAGCTCCTAATTTCTCTCTTACTTCATTAACCACGTTGAAAAAGTCAGCCCCCTGACGGTCCATCTTGTTAACGAAACCGATTCTTGGAACACCATACTTTTCAGCCTGGCGCCATACGGTTTCAGACTGTGCTTCAACACCACTTACTGCGCAGAAAAGTGCAACAGCTCCATCAAGAATACGCAGAGAACGCTCGACCTCAACCGTGAAGTCAACGTGTCCCGGAGTATCGATGATGTTCACCTTATACTGATCATCTGCGTGTTTCCAGAATGTCGTGGTCGCAGCAGACGTAATGGTAATACCACGCTCCTGCTCCTGCTCCATCCAGTCCATGGTTGCAGCACCATCGTGAACCTCTCCAATACGGTGAGTAATACCTGTATAATAGAGGATACGCTCTGTCGTTGTGGTTTTACCGGCATCGATGTGAGCCATGATACCGATATTCCTTGTATATTTTAAATCTTTTGTTGCCATGTTATAAAACCAATATTCTAATCCTAATTAAACTAAACGAATCAAATCGTACCTGATTAAAATCTAAAGTGAGCAAATGCACGGTTTGCTTCGGCCATACGGTGCGTTTCTTCTTTTTTCTTGAAAGCGCCACCTTCATTATTGTACGCAGCTTGAATCTCGGCAGCCAACTTATCAGCCATTGATTTGCCGGAGCGTTTACGTGCAAATAAGATTAAGTTTTTAATGGATACAGCAACCTTTCTTTCCGGGCGGATTTCCATAGGAACCTGGAATGTTGCACCACCAACACGGCGGCTTTTAACTTCAACTGCAGGAGTAATATTTTCCAATGCTTTCTTCCAGATATCAAGCGGAGATAGTTCTTCGTTTTTCATACGATTGTTCAACAGATCAAGCGCATCGTAGAAAATTTGATAAGCAACGGTTTTCTTACCGTCTTTCATCATGTCATTAACAAATCGTGTAACTAGAACGTCGTTAAATTTAGGATCTGGTAACGTGATCCTCTTCTTTGGTTTCGATTTTCTCATCGTATTTTTTCTTTAGTGTTATTCGAATTGGTTGTTATCGATTTGGAGCTTCAGTTCATCCCGATGACTATTAGGAATCCTTTACTCAACCAAACCACTAAGCGGTCAATTCACAAATTATTTCTTCGGCTTTTTAGTACCGTATTTAGAACGTCTTTGAGTCCGTCCTTCAACTCCTGCGGTGTCTAACGCACCACGCACTAAGTGATAACGCACACCAGGAAGGTCTTTCACCCTACCACCACGCACTAACACAATAGAGTGCTCCTGTAGATTGTGTCCTTCTCCCGGAATGTAAGCATTCACTTCTTTCTGATTGGTCAACCGCACCCTCGCTACTTTACGCATTGCTGAGTTCGGTTTCTTAGGTGTTGTCGTGTAAACACGCACGCAAACACCACGTTTTTGAGGACATGCATCCAAAGCACGAGACTTACTCTTCTCCACTTTAACCGTACGTCCTTTTCTAACTAATTGCTGAATCGTTGGCATACAACTATTTTTATGATCATTAATATTTTCCCAAAAATGGACTGCAAAGGTATTGAAAACTTCAATATTATCAATGCGTTCCGAGTCCGTTCTTGAGGGAATCCTCCAAAAACGGCAGGCAAAAGTACTAATTTTCAGAAAATAACAATAGCTTTTCCCTGTGTTTTTATGATTTTTTTGAAAAAATTGAAGTTGACGATTTTTCTACTTCAATACTTTGTCTTTCATCAATGATTTAATGGGGTTGAAAAAACGTTGGATCAAACGCAAGTCATCGGTGACAATTTCAGCATCACCTTTCATCTCCTGGCTAAATGTTAATTTTAGATTATAGTTGGTTATCAGGTTTTGTGGAATTTTGATTTCAGCAATGTAATTATCATTGGAAGGAACCAGCGAGATAGATTTCACTTTCCCACGAATCATCCCGTATTCCATATACGGGAAATTGTCAAAACGAATGTTCACCGTCTGACCAGGCTCTACCTTTCCGGCACCTCGCAGCGGCAGACTCACACGGCCAATAATTTTACTCTCTTTTTCGGGAACAACCGTAAACACCACATCGCCATTTTTCACCTGTTGGTTTTTACTCCAGTAATTAGTGAAGGTCACCTGCCCGGCAATCGGCGTGCGTAAAGCAAACATTTTGTTCCAATAACCCAACCGGCTTTTTAAGATATTCAATGACTCTATAAGTTCAGTTTGTAATTTTCGTTTCTGGTCTTCAAATTCTTTCTGTGCACCAATAATTTCCTGTTGTAATTGAATAATTTCTTTTTGCGTTTGTGCTAAATTAGTCCGGGCACCGTTAAAGGCATATTTTTTCTGGAGTAGCGTCGATTGCGAAGCTTTGAAATCGACAAGGGAAAGCACATCTTTCACATACAGTCCAGAATCTCGTTTAAATTGCTCATAAGCTATCTGGTATTCATTTTCAAGAATTTGTCGCTGAGTCCATAATCGATCGTAATAGATTTTCTGCATGTGCTTTTGTTGTTCAAGCGACTGAATCTTCTGCGGGTAAAATCTCAGGCGTATAAAACTGATGTAATTATTATACAGTCGTAAAAATGAAGAAAAATCAGCTTGAATATCCCCCAACCGATAGTCAGGATTAATCGACTTATAATACAAGGTATCGAAAGTTACAAAGAATGGATTTGCCTCTTTCAACTTTTGCTCGAGCCAGATCACATCCTCATGATTGGCTGTGTTCTCCAAAACGGCAATTAACTGGTTTTTCTTTACCGAATCCTTATCATGCACAAAAAGTTGATCAATTTTCCCCGTTGTCCGGGCAACGATATAGGCCGGTGGATTTTCTGACAAGACAACAATACGCGCCCTGATAATATCCGGATAATGAAACAACCACGATCCCAACACCAGCAACAGCACAAAAGCCAGAATAATGGTCAAACCACTCCGTAACAACCATGATGGTGATCGCCCGATGATCTCCTGTACCTCATCACTTCTAATTTCTATGTTGTCTTTTTTATCCGGCATAATTCTTAAGATGCAGATTTCTTATGACTGATTATGATTTTTATGATGATAATTATTTGAGAACACGTTACGTCGAAATTCAGGTTTTGGGCCACAGTTAAGTAATAGGCCGATTTCAATTTCAGTTGATTTTAAATAGTTGACTAATTGCACTTCATGCTCCGGCGCTATTCTTTCAACCGCTTTCAATTCCAAAATCACACAATCATCAACAACAATATCGGCAAAGTAATCGCCAATTTCAACACCTTCATAAAATACCTTAATATTTTTCTGCCTTTCGCAAATCAAGCCACGCTTTGGCAACTCAATCATCATCGCCCGTTCATATACTTTTTCAAATAAACCATATCCAAGTTGATTGGAAACCTGGTAATAAGCATTTATTATTTGTTCCGTGATTCCTGAATACTTATAGTTTTCATTCATTATTCGCGTCCTATCATATCAAATCATAAAAATCAGCGTCTCTAATTCCCTAATTCTAATTGATTTTTTACAAGATTATAATAAGCACCTTTTTTAGCGGTCAACTCTTTATGGTTGCCTAGCTCAACAATTTCACCCCGATCCAATACAACGATCTGATCGGCATTTTTCACGGTACTCAGGCGGTGTGCCACCACAACAACCGTCTTTCCTTCATACACCTTGTTCAGGTTTTCCATAATGACTTTTTCATTATTGGCATCCAGTGCATTGGTTGCCTCATCAAAGAACAGGTATTCGGGATTTTTATAGATCACACGGGCAATCAAAATTCGCTGTTTCTGTCCCTGGCTCAATCCATGCCCATCCTGCCCAATTTTTGTATTATAGCCTAATGGTAGTCCTTCAATAAAATCTTGAATATTCGCCGTTTTTACGGCGAACAACAATTTCTCTTTATTGACCTGCTCATCACCAACAACAATATTATTGACAATGGTGTCCGAGAAGATAAAACCATCCTGCATCACTGCTCCAACCTTGGTTCGCCACCACTGTTGTGAGAAGTTCTTCAGATCAGTGTCTCCTATTTTGATCTGGCCAGACACCGGCGGATAAAATCCCAACATCAATTTGACCAATGTCGTTTTTCCACTTCCGCTGGTTCCCACAATGGCAGTCACCTTCTTTTCCTGAACGGCCAAATTAATGTTATTTAACACCTTCGGAGAATGAGGCCCTTCATACTGAAAAACCAAATCCGAAACTGCAATGGTATGCTCATGCGGCATGGTATTAATTCTAGGATCGTCTTTGCGTTCCTCATCGTCTTTTTCGTGTATTTCCCCAAGACGCTCCAAACTAATTTTAGCATCTTGCGCCAAATGCAGGAAGTTGATCATTTCGGTCAACGGTGCATTGAGTTGCCCTATTATATATTGTACGGCCAGCATCATACCTAAGGTCATGCTTCCGTCCAATACAGCCATGGCCGCCAACACTGTAATAACAATGTTCTTAGTTTCATTGATAAATACTGATCCGGCTTGCTGGTACTGGTCAACTGTCAGGTTTTGGACGTTCACCCGGAACAAACGCGCCTGAATTCGTTCCCACTCCCAACGTTTTTGTTTTTCGTAATTATTGAGTTTGATTTCCTGCATCCCGTTGATCAACTGGATCAACATGCTTTGATTATCGGATAGTTGAGCAAATTTCTTGTAATCGAGTTCCCGACGTTTACGCAAAAAAACCGTCACCCAAACGATGTACCCAACGGAACCGACCAGAAATACCAGCAGGATTTTCCAACTGTAAATGGCCAGTACAATTCCAAACACCACAAGGTTGAATAATGAAAATAGCACACCTAAAGTCTGAGTCGTCAAAAAGCGTTCAATCCGTCGATGATCAGTAATTCGCTGCATCAAGTCACCGATCATTTTGGTATCGAAAAAACCAATCGGTAATTTCATTAACTTAATAAGAAAGTCGGAAATAATGGAAATGTTGATGCGGGTACTGATATGCAAAAGAATCCAGGAACGCACAAAATCAATGGTTGTGCTTCCGATGAAAAGCATCATCTGGGCTGCCAAAACCAAGTAAATAAAGCTGATATCCTGGTTGTCGATACCAACATCAACAATGCTCTGCGTCAGGAATGGGAAGATCAATTGAATAACACTAGCAGCCAAAAAGCCTAACATCAATTGACTAACCAAACGGCGATGAGGCCGTACATAGCGCCAGAGAAATTTAAATCCGGTCCGGCTGGTTTTATCGTCATCATACTCGTAAAACTCAGGAGTGGGCTGTAACATCAGGCAAATTCCCTTTTCCTGGCCTTCTCCAACAGTGGCCAGCCAATGTTTTTTGAACTCCTGCTCGTTGTATCTCACCAATCCAAAAGCCGGATCAGCTACATACACTTTGCCCTTTTTCACCTGGTAAACCACCACAAAGTGATTCTGGTCCCAGTGTACAATGCAAGGTTTGGGAACCTCCTTTATCAACTGCTGATAAGTCACCTTTGTCCCCAGGCTTCGCATACCAATGGCTTCTGCTGCATCGCTGATACCCAACAAAGAAACTCCTTCGCGTGAAATATGTGATTGTTCCCTGAGATAATTCAAGCTGAAATTGCGCCCATAGAATTTGGCGATCATCCGCAGGCAGGTAGGCCCGCAGTCCATAGCGTCAGGTTGTTTAAAATGAGGAAAACGAGACATAGCGCAAATTTACTCCTTAAAAATAAGGGAAATCAGCTTTCGTGCGCCAACAAGCAGCTTTAGTTATTCACAATCGGGCGTTAATAGCCATTAATACTCGCGGCTATAAAGATTATGGATCCGATCTTTTGAAAAGATCAAAAAACGCGGTATAGTTTTCATGATTTTAGCTTTTAAAAGTTATCAATTATTGAACGATTAGTTTCCCTTTGGTGGGAACCAATCCTTTGGTTTTTAATAGATAATAGTATATGCCAGGGGAGAGATTAGCGACATTTAAATCGTAACAACTTAGTTTTTTGATGTTTTCAAAGTAAGTGGTGGTTCCCCTTTGAATTAAATAATTCAAGTGTATCAAAATCGAGATTTTCAAAATGAAAAATGCTTCCTTTTACCGGATTAGGATAAAATTTGATATCATTATTAGGAAGTATTGCGACATCATCGATTACAAATTGAGTAACACAATCATCATAGGTATTATTGAAATACATTAATGGAGCATTTTGGTATACATATCAAATCATTGTCCATTCCATTGGAGGGGAGATCACCCGATGTAAAAAGTAAACCTTTAACATTACCAATCCCTTCTATCCAGTAGACCCAGGAAGGCTCTAGAAAGCTAAATACTTTTCTCCTTGAATTATGTATCTGTATAGTATCTATTACTTTTACAACAAGATATTCCAGTGGAGAGATTTCAATAGAATCCTCTTCTTGCCATATTGTGTCTCCGATATTTAACTCAAAATTATACAGTAGAAACTCCTTCTTATATTAAGGTTCATCAAGTTTAAATTTGTCATCATACCTAATATATACCGCATTTTCTTTTTCAATTTTTGCAGTCGAATTGGAATGAAAAGTTTGTGGTAGCTGATCCCGTTTATTATGGTATCTTCATCAAACAAGGCATATTGGTTATATTGCCAACGAGGAGATGGTTCTGATATCGATTTCCAGTGAATTTCACTCCACACTGCATTTGAATCCGGGAAAGGGACATAATGGTATTCTTGTGAATAACTTAATACCGATATGCAAATTGACAAGAAAAGAAATATTAAACTTTTCATATTGGTTAAAATGTTTGTGATTCTACTGTGCAGATATCATGTATTGATTCTATTGAACAAAAGGTGGTTCCCCAAAATAGGTGTGCTAAGAAACAGGAAGAATTATTTGAACTAAACTTGACATTTGTTCGTCAAGCACAGGTGTTAGAAAAAGGTTAAAAATGAATAACTCATGAACTGAAAAGGCATTTTTTTTTGATTTTGTTAAGCAAATAGAAGCAGTTAATTTATAGGGAATCTAAACAAACGCGCAGATAAAATGAATTACAAACTCAAAACAGATCGCCCCTCGTTACCGCTTCGCTCAAATGAGGGGCAGTTTGAAAAACACGCGATCCAATCGTGCGGGAGTGGGGACTGAATGATTCAATTATTATAAAAATTGTTAAAAGCCACTGGTCGTTTCAATTTAAAACAAATCTAAATAGAAGCTCCACAATGAACTGTCAACACTAAAAACGTCAATCCAATTTCAAGCACTATCCAGCTTATT
>DATFMO010000203.1:0-8704 GCA_035266925.1 Sunxiuqinia sp.
TAGCCCAAAGCAGCGCCAATCGTCACCTTGGCTTTCAAGGGCACCGAAGGATCTTTCATCAGGTAATACAGCAGCAATGCGGAGTACACCACCTGGATGCCTGCTGTTTTTGCAAATTTTTGCAGTTTCTGCTTGAAAGACTGTTCGTTGTAATAATGTTTGTAGTCGTCCTGGTTCATTTCAAACTGGCGTTTGTATAATCAACCCGCATGTCACCGTAGTGTTCATTAATTTTCTGAAGGGTTTGATGAACCACTTCCATTTCAGTGGCTTGCAGCAGTTTGATGCGAAACGGACGGAAATCGGGGAGAGGCGCAAAATACTTGGCAAAATGACGCCGCATCATCAGGATGGTGGTCCGTTCATCTTCACGCCAATCCAGGATCATTTGCAAGTGATCCAATGCTTTTTCAATAATTTCAGCTACGGTGGGTGGCGGTAATAATTCGCCGGTTTTCAAGTAGTGTTTAATTTCGTTGAAAATCCAGGGGCGACCGATCGCTCCGCGGCCAAGCATCAATCCATCAACGCCGCTGATCTTTAAAAATTCGGCAGCTCGTTCCGGCCCATTGATGTCGCCATTGCCAATGATGGGGATTTTCACCCGCGGACTGTTTTTCACCTTGCCAATCTCGTACCAGTCGGCTTCGCCGGTATACAGCATTTTGCGGGTGCGACCATGAACCGCCAGCGCCGAAAGGCCAACATCCTGTAATCGTTCGGCTACTTCCGAAACAACTTTGGAATCTTCATCCCAGCCCAGCCGTGTTTTGGCGGTCACCGGTAAGGAAACGGTTTTGACAATCTCTTCGGTGATTTTCTGCATCTTGTCCAAATCGCGAAGCATGCCTGATCCCGCTCCTTTTTTTACGATCTTTTTCATCGGGCAACCGTAATTCAGATCGATATAGCTGGGTTGTGATTTCTCCGCAATTTTGGCGGCTTCCACCATGGATTCTAACTCGTGTCCGTAAATCTGGATGCCCACCACCGGACCGTCTGACTCATACAATTGAATCTTTTCTTTCGTTTTCCAAATATCTTGAACCAATGCATCTGACTGTACAAATTCGGTGCACACCACATCGGCGCCATTCTTTTTGCAGATGTGGCGAAATGTCCGGTAGGTCACGTCCTCCATCGGCGCCAGAAAAAGTGGCACTTCCCCTAAATCAATCGATCCTATTTTCACCGTTAAAAATTTATGGAGCAAAGATATAAACAAAGAAGAATGAAATTCCAGAATCCAAATCGCAAATTCCAAAAATCGGAGTTTTGGGTCTAATTTAGAATGGAGCAAAGGTCACACCTTGGCGTGACCCTACGAAACTTTCCCGGATTTGTTCGTTCGTCGTAGGGCCACGACATGTTGTGGCCGGTCTCAAAACGCTGCGTTGCTTTTTCATAACACAAATGATGGAGTGTCTTAAATTCAGTCCTTCAATACATCACACATTCAATCCTTAAAAAAATGGGTGTAACTTGTTATGAAATTTGGGTTGAATCGTTTAACCAATTAGAATGACCGCCGAACAATTTAAAAAAGACATATTGCCCTGGTCGCGCAAGCTTTATCCGATGGTAAAGCGGTTGCTGAAAAACGATGTAGAAGTGCAGGATGCGCTTCAGGATGTGATGTTGAAACTGTGGAACAAACGGCATCAAATTCTTCGCCATGGAAAACCCGATGGTTATGTGTTGACCGTGTGTCGAAATCATTGTTTGGATGTGCTGAAAAAAAAGCGGGTGTTATTGGTGGAAGAGCAAGATGATCATCGAATCATCAACCTGCCGGAGCAGGGGGCAACAATGGATGTTCGGGAGCAATTGATGATCGTTCGGCAGATCATTGACCAGTTACCTGACAAGTACCGGGAAGTGATTCAATACCGCGAGATTGACGGGTTGGATTTTGAAGAGATCAGACTGCTGACCGGTTATGAAGTGGCTCATTTGCGGGTGTTGTTATCGCGGGCCCGACTGAAAGTAAAAGACGAAATTCGTGAAATTTACGATTATGAAACAAGAGGAAATCAACAAATTGCTGGAAAAATATTATAGCGGAGAAACGAATTTGGAGGAGGAAGCTAAGCTCAAAGAGGCTGTTGAAAGTAATCCGGATGATTGTCGGGATGAACAGCTGGCTTTTGGCTTCTACCAACAGGAAAACACAGTGCCCGAAGGACTGGAAGATCAGCTATTTAAGGGAATTCAGGATCAAGAACATAGAACCCGGTTTTTGAGAAATCGGTGGTTGAAATACTCATCTGCTGTGGCGGCAGTCGCTTTGGCGGTATCCATCTTCTGGTTCTCGCACCAATCGCCTAATCAAGTGAAATTGACCAAAGATGAGCAGTTCGCCATTATGGAAAAGGCGCTGATGCAGGTTTCGAATGGCCTTCAGCCACAGGATGACAAAGATATGCTGGTGCTTTACCAGGATGATCAGTTAGAAATTGTAGCCAACTAAAAAAATAAAAAATCATGAAACGAATCGTTATTTACCTCATGGCCATGTTGCTGGTTTTGCCAGCAACAGCACAGTCACTCTTCAGTGAGCTAGTCAAGAAATATGTGGACCAGGAAGGATTCAGCGCCGTTCAAATCACGGATGATATGTTTGATTTGTACTTGAAGAAGAAGGACATTAAGCCGGATGACCCGGTGTACAATGTTTTGAACGATCTGAAAAATATGACGGTGATCACCCAAACGTATACAGATGACAACGAAAAAGTGAAGGACGGGCTGGTGAAAGAAATTCGCGATTACTACCAAAACAATGGGTATTCGTTGTTTAAAACCGAAAAAACAGCCGAGCGTGACTTGAAAATCTACCTGAAAAAGAATGGCGAAAATATCAGCAGCATGGGTTTGCTAACGAGTAATAGTTTTTCGGTGAACCTGATTGAGATGAACGGGAAGATTGATTTGAGCAACGTGGCGACCTTAAACAAAGTGCTGAATATTCGTGGCTTGGAACAATTGCAGGTCTTTGATAATCATTCAGCACCTGACAACTTCTATTTTAATTACCAGTACCGAGTACCCAAAGTACCCAATGTTCCAGGCTACAAATTGAGTGAAGAGGAGCAAGCGAAGATTCGAGAGGAGGTTCAAAAAGCCCAGGAGGATATGAAAGTTCACCAAAAGGAAATGTTTATTCGACAAAAGGAAATGGGGGAGCGCCAGAAAGAACTGTTTGAAAAATACCAACGTTTTCCGATTATGATTACTGGCCCCAATAGTGAGAATGCCGACTATTACGTTGATGGTAAAAAAGTAACTCTGGATGAGCTTCGCGAGATTAATCCGGATAGTGTACAATCCATCAAGGTGATTAAAAAAGATGAAGATAAAAAGGCATCATCACAGATTCGGATTACATTAAAAAACAGCAAGTAGTTTTTTCGATTACTATTGAAGAACCGGGAAAGTAAACTCCCGGTTTTTTTTTTGCTTTCGTAGACTTATCTTTAGGCCACAAAAAATTCAAGCCATGGCCATTACTGCTTTTCGGGGGATGAAACCGGGTACGCAATTTATTTTTGCCGCCTTTGTCATCCTGGTTTCTTTTCTTCTATTGTTTATTATTTCCATGCTGGCTGTATTGCCAATAGTCGGTGCATCCGCATTGATGAAGAGTCTTTCTGGGGGCGACATGGCCAATCCGCTCACCATCAATTTGCTCAAGTATTTCCAAATTGTTCAGTCGGTTGGCTTGTTTATTATTCCACCGTTTATCATTGGCTATTTGTACGAGGGAAATGCTTACAGTTACCTGACACTTGATAAAAAGATTACGCCCAAAGTTATTCTCATTGGACTGGCAGCTGTGTTGGTCTCCGGCCCTTTGGTGGGATACCTTGGTGATCTGAATAGCCAGATGCACTTCCCGGATTCCATGTCGGGGATTGAAAATTGGATGCGCAACATGGAAGACAATGCCGACGAACTGATCAGTCATTTTCTGGCTACCAAAACCATTTGGGGCGTGCTGTTTAATATTTTTATGATCGCTGTTATTCCGGCCTTGGGTGAGGAACTGCTGTTTCGCGGAGTCATTCAAAAAATCTTCACCCGGATGACGAAAAACTACCACTGGGGAATCTGGATTGCCGCCTTTTTGTTCAGCGCTTTGCACATGCAATTTTATGGCTTTGTACCGCGCATGATTTTGGGAGCCCTGTTTGGTTATCTGCTGGTTTTCACCGGTTCCATCTGGTTACCCATTTTGGCTCACTTCCTGAACAACCTGGTGGGGGTTTTGTCAATTTCTGCGGAAAATGGGGGCAACGAAACCATGGATTCATTGAATCATTATGCCGATTCGATCAGCACATCGCCGGTGTTGGCTGTATTGAGCTTAGTCGTTGTCGTGTTGTTGCTTTATACACTTAAGAAGAGATACTGACGAACCCGTTGGTCATACGATGTCATCTACAAAATTTACTGCTCATTTGATGTTCTTTCAATTGTCATTAATAGAAATGACCTGATTGCTTGAGGATGGAAGAATTTTCGATCATGAAACCAATACCTGTACCAAGTACCTGATAGGGACAACAATAATACCCCGTGGAGGAGGGAAACGGAATCCCAGGGTACAAAGTCAACAGGAATGGAAGGTGCATCCGATACATTTTCTATAAGGGCGATCGTTTCATGCACCGCAATGCCGAACCTTGGGAGTAGGTCTCTGTGAAAGTGAGAAATTTCGGATAAAAAGATCAGTAGAATGCGAAGTTGGTTGACTTCTCTTTTAGTTGAAGTTGAGGTTGGTTTGCAATTTTTCCGCTTCCATGCGTTTTAATTCCGACTGTCGATAAACGTAAATCACGCCATATTGCTCGGCTTTTTCACGACGCTCCTCATTGGAAAGCATAGCAAATTTTTCTTCTACCTGGTTCCACAAATCCTGGATCAGTTTATCCGCATCGTCGCGCAAGTCTGCCATTTTTTGTGATGCACGGTTCGTGTTATTTTGCAGTACTTTTTGATGATGAAAAGCATCCCGGAACGATTCCCAATGTACTTTGACGAGCGCAATGGACGGGCTGTAAATCGGGCTGCCACCTTTCATGCAGCGTTGTTGCTCTCCATGCATAATTTTTTCACCCCACTCCAAGACGTCTTTTTCCAGGTTAAAAGGTGGAATTTTTACAGAGTTGACATCCATACCATAAAAAGCGCGGACTTCGGGTTTCATTTCTTCGCGGATAATAGCAAAATTGAGCACCTGCACAAAGTGCGACAAGTACAATTTTGCTTTTTTAAAGATGGTGCTATATTCATTTGAACGATCAAACTGGATTTGTTTGGCTGCCTGCAAGGTACGCATGGCATGTGAAAAGTTTGGGTACAGAAACTGAATTTTCTCCAATATCTCCTGACTGAAAGCAAGTTCTTTCGGTGCTGTACGTTTTCCCCGCTCGAGGGCCATTTCAATCGCTCTCATCCTTGCTTGATCTGTATTTGGCAACCTTCTGTATGGCATAATAACCTGCTTTTCTGTTTATACGAAGATATGAAATCGCAACCCTCCAATGGAGCATTCGCACAAAAACTAATTAACAAGATGCTGTTCAAAAACTGCCTGATTTTTCTGCTGAAACCCTTTTGCGTTGAGTGAATTAGAAGAGAAACACAGTTTCGGTTGTAATTGGACTGTGAAGAATCAAATACAAATAGAGATTAGATTCAACATTAAAAAATTTATTTTTTCTATTAAAAATCGAACTGAAAAAGTAAGCGGAACGTTTTTTTAATCAATTTTACAGTTCCTTTGCAGCGAACGCGGTTAGCCAATAAATGAACTTTTACAAAGGAATTTATTCAGAAAACAAGAAACAAAACATGCGAAAAGACTGGTTGTCAACTGGGTATTCTTTCGTCCAAAATATTCATCTGGTTCTCCTGTTTCTATTTATTTCAGGGAATGCCATTGGACAATCGCGTTTCCTCACAGGAACTGTCTCTGACTACCAAACCGGAGAAGTCATCCCCTATGTCAATATCGTTTTTGCAGGGACAACCTTAGGAACAACTACCGATACTTTAGGGTACTTTAAGCTAAAAATTCCACAGGATGTTGACACGGTGCGCTTTTCGGCCATCGGATACTATTCAGAAGAGCGGCTGGTTTCCAGGCTCCGGGATCGAATGCTTTCCATTCGTTTAAAGCCGCAAACCATGGATATTTCGGAAGTGCAAGTAGCACCTGACGAAGGGCCAATCCGTCGACTTTTTAAACAGGTGATTGCTCATAAAAAGCAAAATAACCCGGATCAGTACAACCGCTTTTCATACCGAAAATATACCAAGTGGGAGTACCAGATTAATCACGTTAGCGATAAGATTATCAATTCGAAGCCGTTTCGTGGCAACCAGTCTGTTTTTAAAAAAGAACCCGGTGACAGCTCGAAATACCTGCCGTTGTATTTTTCAGAACAGTTGGTTTTTAATCAGGTACAGAAAGATCCCCCCAAGCAACAGTCAACAGTGTTGGCCGATAAAACCTCTGGCGTCGGTATTCTGGATGAACTGGAAATATCAGGCTACACAAGTGCGTTGGATATGGAAGTCAATTTTTACGACAATGACATCAATCTGTTCACGCAAAATTTTATCAGCCCGATTGCTGATAACGGCTGGTTTTTTTACAACTACTTCTTGGCCGACAGCTCCATGGTGAAGGGCCACAAGGAATACAGGGTGAATTTTCAACCGCGACGAAAATATGAAAATACCTTCAAGGGTTATTTCACTGTTGAAGATCAGCACTATTCGATTGTTGAGATCGATGGAACTTTGTCGAACACCAGCAACTTGAACTTTTTGAAAGGACTTCGTTTGAAGAGTAACTATTTCTTTGTGAACGATTCCACGCCGTTTTACAAGCGTAATCAGATTGATGCCTTGTTTGATTATGTGCCTTTCAAAAACCATAAAAAGCAACCCAAGCGGCTGTCGCTTTTTTACACGCAATCTGCAACAATCGACCATGTGACGATTGATCCGCCACAGCCCATTAAGTTGAATACACCCGGTGCCGAGTACGAAACCATCAAGCTGCCGGATGCCACTGCTAAAAAGGAAAGCTACTGGGATGAGCATCGGCTGGAACCATTGACCAACAAGGAAGAAATGATTTCGGGCGTGATTGATTCGGTATCGCAAATCCGCACCGTCAACTTTGTGAACAACATTGCGCGCATGTCGATGACCGGTTATTATGATATTGGAAAAATTGAACTGGGGCCGTACATGAACTTTTTTAATACCAATAAAGTTGAAGGAGTCCATGTGTTTATGGGAGCTCGAACAAGCACCGAAATCAGCGACAACTGGTTATTTTGGGGCGGATTGGGCTACGGCTTCAGGAACAGGCAATGGACTGGAATGGGCGGATTGGGCTACAAATTTCCAACGATTAACAGGCGGGTATTCAAATTATCGTACGACGATAAGATGATCCGGTTTGGCGAAAGTGACAAGCTGTTGTATTTGTATGAGAATGCCTTCACAGCGACCGAAAATAACCTGGTGTCACAAATGTTGAAACACAAGGAACTACTGGAGATTTTCAGGGAACAAAAGGCGGTGGCCAGTTACGAGCATGAATGGTATCCCGGCTTGATCAACAAGGCAGTGGTCAATTATACAAAGCATTATTCGCCGGAGTTTTATCCATTCATGCATCATGGAGAGCCACTGAATTCCGTGTCAGCTTTTGAAGCCAGTTTAGACACCCGTTTTTCGAAACAAGAAAAAGTGGTTGACAATCATTTTTATCGCTATCGCATGGAGTCTGAACACCCGGTCATCCATTTCACGGTGGCGGGCGGAAAGGTATATTATGCGAACCAATCGAATTGGTATGGACGAATCTTCGCGACTTTTGAGCAGCATCCGTATATTGGGCAAACCCGTTTTGACTATGCCATTGAGGCTGAAAAATATTTTGGTAAACTGCCGTATTCCATGCTAAGTATTCCACGTGGAAATGAAACCTACGGATTGTACACTTTCGATTTTAACCTGTTGAATTACCTGGAGTTTGTCCATGACGAATATATCCGGTTTTATGGGGAATATCACCTGAATGGTTTTTTCTTCCGCCGAATTCCTGGGTTGGAAGAAACGCACATGCGTGAAGTGCTATCTGCCAAAATGATGATGGGGTCAGTGAGTGACAAAAACAAGGAAATCCTGGATTTTCCGTCTACGATTACCCCAATGAAGAATCCCTACATTGAATTGGGAGCTGGCGTTGAAAATATCCTCAGTATGTTTCAGATCCAGGCCATTTGGCGGGTTCACCCAACCTCGGTTGTTGGCGCTCCATCCTTTGGTTTTAGGGCGAAGTTCGAAATTGGATTGTAAAATATTCAAGCGATTTGTAATCGGTCACAACATATCGTGACCTTACGATAGCGTTGCAAATCGTGACCATTCTGTAAGTCCACGGCATGCCGTGGACGATGTTCAATCTGTTAAAAACGTCGTGTATTATTTTGAAATCTCCAGCATCCGCTCGATGGGTACTTTGGCTTTTTCGATCACTTCATCAGACAGTTGAATCTCCGGTTGCTCGTGTTTTAGGCAGCCGTACAGTTTTTGCAGGCTGTTTAGCTTCATGTAAGAGCAATCGTTGCACGCACAGGTTGAATCATTGGACGGCGCCGGGATGAACGTTTTGTCG
>DATFMO010000204.1:0-3682 GCA_035266925.1 Sunxiuqinia sp.
TTCCCCACTAATCAGTAGTCTTTGTTTAGTCACGAGAAAAGCCATATTCCCTTGCGTGTGTCCTTTTACGTGATAGGCGATCACGGACGTACCTCCCAGGTCGAAAACATCCCCGTCATGCAGGGCTTTAAACTGGTCAGCGGGTTTGTTAGGTGGAAAATCTTCGAGTTTAAACAAGTCCCAAGTTTCCTTAGAAGCAAAATACGGCCGGTTTGAATCCATCCGTTTTGATAGTGGCTGTCCGCCATCCTTCTCATACCATTCGATATCCTTTGGATGCATGTAAACATTCTCGAAATCACCGGCACCTCCAGTTCCCCCCAAATGATAGTGTGTTACGAGCACTGAAACAGGTTTATCGGTCAGACTTTCCACAAAAACCCTTAAATTTCCAACACCAATCCCGGCATCAACAAGCACCGCTTTCTTGCTGCCTTCGACGAGATAAACGTATGCAGCCCGATCCGAACATTGTATTTGTGTCACACCATCAGCTATTTTTGTAGCATGGAAAATTTTGTCGTTGTACCTGGCGGATGTTTTTGTTGGTGTCCATTGGGCTCCGCTCACTTTTTGTGAAATACCACAGAGTAAAAATAGCGCAGCAAATATTGTCACAACTTGAAAGATGCGTCTCATTTTGAATTTCATAACTTTATTTTATAATTGAATTTTTACTACCTACCGGATTAGTCGTTCTTGGCGTTATTAATATCTTTTTTAGCCTCTTCGGTCAGACGATCCCAGTCAAAAGTCCTCACCCGATTCATCCAAATTGGATTGATGTAATGTTCTTGTGCCAAACCCGAATAACGTTTCCAGACATCAAATGCCGTTGTTAGTTCAGAAACAGAAGCCTCTTGATATTTCTTGTCCTTGGTATCCTGGTAAAGTGACAGATTGGTAGCTGCTTCAATCTTGAGTGCATAGTATTTCCCGAGCAAAGCCATTAACTGAATATCGGTCAATGTCCGTTTCAGTTCAGGATCGTCTGTACCCTGCAGTTCTTTTTGCAACTGCATAGCCTTATCCGAATTTTGATGTAGTATTTTCGCGACTTCGAAAGGCGTTTTTAGATCTGTTGTTCCGCCCTCTTTAGTCATTTCAACAAAATCGTAAATAGATTGATAACCAGAAAGAGGATGAGGGTCTGAACTCATAAAACGTTCCACGTCGTGAAACCCGCTTTTATTTCGGGCTGCACGGGGTTCACTCATACAACCTTCGATATACCATTGCATATCATGACCGAAAAAATGAAACCCAGTTGTAACAGGGTAGGTCATCGAGGCAGCTTGCCATGCAGCAAAAAGTTTGTGTGCGTCGGTTTTTGGGAAACGATTGTGGATGATCTGAGTGATTTGATCGTCCGATAAATCAGGGTTATATCCCAGGCGGCCCCACAACATAAAGGAATACCAATGCTTTTGAATCTCAAGCGTTCCCAAAACGTCAGGATCCTTACTGATGAAGTCACGTCCCCAAACCCACTGGTCTGAACCGATTTGATAGCCTTTGCTTACTTCTTCCGGAAAATTCTTGATGAATTCCCGAACAAAATCCGGCGCCCCCCAACGGAACATATAGTCATCATCATTTCTTACCGTCCAAATCGTTTTCATCCCTGCAGGCTTAATATCATTCACAAAATCTTCACAGAAGTTTTGTTTGGTGCAACTGTAAGCATGAGCTCCGGCATATTTGTAACAGAAGATAAGGTCAATGTTTTTATTTTTAATCACGGGGGCGAAACTTGATTTCACTTCTTCGGCCTTGGTCCAATGCTGACGATGAATTAATCTAAATTTCCGATCCGGCATCGCTGCAGCAGCATCCAGCATTCCCTGTCCATAGGTCTCAAAGGCCCATTTTTCAGCCCCCTTGGGATCCATGGGGTTCATGTTTTCCCCGGTAGTTAACCCAAATCCTGCCAAATCCGGATAAGTCATGAGCATCGCCTTTACACTTTTTCGAAAATAGTCCCTGGTGGAATCGTTCTGTTGGTCTGTTGTTATTCCGTGCTTTCCATTAATTCCGTAGTCATAGATATTCCAGGTTATAATGTAGAAATTGATATTTCTATCTTTTGCATATTTCATGACCTCACGCCAAAACTTAATCTTTTCGTCCATGGTGATTTTGACAACAACTTCTGTATGATCTAAAATCTCAGGGCCATCGAAATTTTTACCTTTCAAGGGATAATGATCCTTAAATTTTCCCGTGGATCTTAGCACATTATCAAGCGCTATATCTTCGTAACCTGGTGTTCGTACCATAGAAGGAAACGGGTTCAGGCTCCAAAGTGAAATGAAGTTATATCGATCTTCAGCAAGCCTGTCGATGTAGCCTTTCCAAAAATCCATGTCCCACACCACTGGGATGTTTTGTTGGGCGACATCGCTCATATCCGAATAACTCGGAGTCCTGGCATCGAGTGGAATATTAAACTTCGTACCGCGCATCTTCATGTACGGATTTTGGGTGGTTTCCTTTACCCCACGCAATCCATATGACTTTATTTGTTCAGCCAACTCCAGTCCGCCATACATAGCACCCGAGTAACCAGTGGCAACTATTTCTACCCGTTTATCACCGACTTTATTCAGGCTGAACCCCTCATCGTTTATGCCTTGTTTATTTGGCTGGAGGCTGAATACGATATCCGCACTTTTGTCTTTTGTTGCTTGTAGTTCAATCCCCTTTTCAGATAATGCTTTTCTGATATTGTCAACGGCAAACTGAATCTCCGGGTTTTTAAGATCGGCATTGATTGTTGTCTTTTTGGTTGCATTGGTACACCCGGACAACATGATAAACATGATTACAATGTTTATTTTAGAATTAAAAAAAACAGAAAACGATTTTTTCATAGTTATTTAGTTTTATTTAGTTTCTTTCTCACAACAAAAAATTCTCAGTCAATCGAGGGTCTCCGTTTGAAGGTCCAGTATGACTAGAAACAAATCTGTGTTTGCGCAATTAATTGCCATTTGGTATCTGTTATGACATTTCGTCCCCCAACCAAATTATAAATTGGCCTGGTTGAATACTGAAAAGTCCATTTTATGTTATTCCCCATTTGTAGGATATTGACACCTATATCAAATTGTGTTGAAGGCTCATCCAACGCTTCAAAATTTTTATAGGTTAAGGCTCCATAAGGTTGAATTTGCAATTTCATCAACGACTTAGGAAAAAGGTATCCCAGTTCACCCCTTGCAATCGTACCTGTACCAACTTCCCATTCACTGTTTCCGATACCTTGCGGTATAGCCAACTCTTTCTTCGCCATTGATACGTTCATTCTTCCTGCTGACCTTAAATAATCCTTGCCAAAGTCGTAGTTGTAATATCCTAAATACGATGTCATTGCACCACCATTCTTAAAAGGGAGGTCAATAAATAAATCGGTTGAAAAAAGAAATATGTCTGAAACAACCGGACTCTCTGAACCAGTTTCTGAAAACATGGCTTCCGGATGATAATAAAAACCAGCTCCTAGATTAATTATCTTTCCAGCGCCTAAGTTATTCATGGTCAAAGCATGCATGAATTGACTTTCCTTATCCAAAAATTGCCAACTGAAATATCCTTTATAGGCCCAATTATCATTCAACCTCTCTGTTGTCATGGGGGAAGACAAAGAATCAGTACCTGTCAAAAAAGGTTTTGCAACCGA
>DATFMO010000205.1:0-4690 GCA_035266925.1 Sunxiuqinia sp.
CAAGGAGCTCATCCAGTCTGTCGGTTGCAAAAGCAACTCCTGCATCCTTTGCAAAGGCCATTGCGCTTTCCATTGTCCGGGAACAAACGCCGCGTATTTCTACGAGCCCTGAAGGTAATTTCCGAAAATTTGCATGGTGCATCCGTGCGCCATAACGAGCGCCGACCATGCCAATACCAAGAGTTTTCATATCAATGTTGTTTAGTTGGTGTATCGAATGTCTTTGACTGCCGATTGGACTCGACAGCATTGCAACAACGAAAATAGCGATCAAAAATTAATTCGAGAAATTCGATGGGAGGGAATGAAGAATTGGCTAGTTGTTGAATGAATGTTCAAGAGTTTCCCAAACCTTAATTCCTTGACCTTGATACGATTTTAAAATTTTCGGATCGTGGGAACTTTGATTATATTTACAAAAAAAGGTGGGAAATATCGTCAAAAAATATAACCAGTTGAATAAGCATGCTAATAAAGAAGTCGAAGACTTTGTTGATTTTTTATTGAGCAAGCAAAAACCAGGCATTTCCGATTTTCCATCTTCCTACAAACAAAAGATCCTTCAGGTTTCCAATTGGTCTGATTCAGGTTTAAAAGTTTTTGACGAAAACCAAAAGTTATTTAATCAATGGAACGTCCAGGATTGGTAGTCGATACCAGTTTTATTCGAATTTTTAAGGGCAAAAGATAAGACAAAAACACGGTTATTCAGCATTTCTTAAAGTCAACCGATTTTCATTTCGTCGGTTACACTGTATGAATTATTGATGGGAGCAACGTTCCCTGAGAAAGTTAACGATATCAAATTACTCACGGAAGATTTAACAGTTCTTGCGTTTGATGATAATGTCGCGAAAACAACAGCCTCCATTTATCATCAGGTAAGACAAAAGAATAAGATGATTGGATTCCGTGATATTTTTATTGCTGCAACCTGCATGGTCAATCACCTTCCTGTAATCACCCTAAATAAAAAGCATTTCGAACGAGTTGAAGTTTTAAAATCGAATAAACTCCCATTTATTGCTTATTTGAAACAGTTTTATTTTTGACATTGAAAATCGGCTCCGCATCGATACTTGAATGAACAGGCATGCCGGAAGCCAATTATCAATTACAAATCACCAGAACTTTCTTCAGTTGAAAATGACCATTTGTGTCCGTAATTGTTCCGATCATTGTTCCATTGATATAAACCGTTGCATAGGGTATTGGTTGATGGTCAGTGCTATCCCGGACAGTTCCTTTCAGTGTGGTTTGTCCATTGGCAGTTGCTGCTAAACTAAACAACAAAAAGAATAGGAGTTTCATGCTATGAGTTGGGATATTGTATCAGTTTTTTTGATATTGGTTTCTTTCCCAATTTACTAAACTTTAATTTATTTTTAAAGCTGAATTTTAAATTTCATGACAATTCAATCACCGACCGCAAATTGTACAAGCCGGCTCGCAATCCACTATACAATCGGTCGAACTATCAAACAACAGTTTCGTTGCCTCAGCAAGATTAATTTTTCAAGTTATAAATTGAAGATATAACCAATTGAGAAACGGAACGATGAGTTTTGCTGGTAGCTAAAAGCGTCATTTTTGGTTTGCGGAAAATTGTATATCCAGGAAGCGTCAAAATCAAAACTTTTGTATTTGATCCGTAATGGCAATTGCAGTTGAATATTCATCAATCCAAATTCATCTTTATAATAACTATCGTAGGAAATATTCGTCATAGGATCAACCAGCACTTCACTTAGCTTGTGCTCCACAGCTTCGGACCCGAAATAAAATAATGCTTGAGGCTCCAATCGAATACGATCGTAAGTACCCAATCGAAGTAGGTTGATATGACTATAGGCATCCCAAGAAAAACTAGATCCTGTTTCTTTGCCCAACAACATATAGTAATTCATGCGTGTTCCCAGCGTTTTACTTTTCAAGGTGATGCCGGCGTTCATTCCACTGGTGTAAAGTGGCTCAAAATCTGGGTCATCATTGTTAAAAACAAAATAGTCATACGAAATTCGGTAGCGAAAAAAGGTCTTCTTTTTCAGTCCTTTGCTGTATCCCAGCGTCAAAACTGTGGTGCGATAGCCGGGGTTGAGCTGGCTGTACCACGCACCGGAAACTCCGGCGTATATTCCTTTGGAATGCATGTAGTAAAGTTGCCCCGAAAAATTGTATTGCTGAGAACCGATCTCCCGCCCGGCATAAAACGTTCGGGTATCAAAGGCGGTACGGTAATACAAAAACTGGTAATTCTTCTTCACCCCCAATAAATAGGCCAGGTTATCATCCTCAAACAGAATTTCATTCAGCAACGAATCAAACCTGGCTTCCCGAAGCTGATCGGGAATTTCAGGTCGTTGGGCATGTAGTGCCCCGGTAGCCACCAAAGTAAAAAGTAGTATTGCAATCACCTTGCTCATAACTCAACTCTCTTCCCTTTTCACAGGTTACCAAATTTTTTTCTTAACTCAATTCCGCGCAAAAAAATAAAGTCCAGGGCAACGCCCCCAGTTGCCCTCGGACTTTCCATACTCAAAAGCTAATTACCCCCATGGCCTTTTCCTCCACTTACATGCTGACGAATTCGATCCCTGATCTGATTTTCAACCTGGTCTTGAGTCTGTTGTTGAACCTGATCTTGAATCTGTTGCTGAACCTGTCCCTGACTTTGTTGCTGAACCTGGCTCTGCGACTGCCCACCTGATCTTCCGGAGTTGTTTTGATTTTGTTGCTGAACACGCTTACGAATTTGGTTCATCTGATCTTTACTCAGATTAGTCTTGATCTGCTGTCGTGCTTCATTGCGCATCTGTTCATGAGTTTCAAACATCCCTTGCTGTTCAGCGGTGAATGAAGCCTGGAGAGTAGCTCGCTTCTCCTCCCGGGTCATTTCCATATTTCCCAAAATGCTCATTTGATCGGCTGTAAAAGTGGCACGAAAAGCATCCCGGAAGTCACGATTATTAGACCTTGACTGCTGAATCAATGCTTGTTGTTCTGCAGTCAGATTAGTGTAATCATGCAGTCGGGTTTGATCCCGGGTTTGATCCCGGGTTCGGTCCTGATCCGGTGTTTCAACACCATCAACCTGGCAAGAACCATCTTGCAATTGATCCTTGGTTTGGTCCTGAACCTGATCATGTGCCCGAGTCCGGTCCTGAGCTAAGATTGCCGGTGTAGAGATCAGCAATATTAGAACTGCTGATGCGATTGTGTTTAAGATTGTTTTCATAACGCTGATTTTTGATTTACAATTATTTCGTTCTACACCTTATAACCGAACAATCAACGATTTACCCTACCCAAAAACAATATTTTTTTGAACCTATACTCTTTATAACTACAAAGTTGAATTCATGATTAATAGGTAAGGCGATTCCCATATCTCCACTTTTCACGTTTTTCTATCGGCATAAAATAGACAATTTCATTTGACGCGAATTGGAATTCGCATCACCCCCGAATTCAGCAAATTCCGATTTGCCACATTAGACACATTCGTTGCCAAAAATAAGCGTTCTTTTGCTGTAATAGGAGAATCACAGATTCCCGGGTGTGGCGATTTCCATATCGCCACTAATTATCATTTTCCATTGGCACAAAATGAACAATTTCATTTGATGCGAATTGGAATTCGCATCACCCCCCGGGTTCGCCAAACTCAGATTTGTAGTTTCATTTTTTATCAATTCAAATAATTCAATTTGATAAAATTTAATTAAATTGCGTATCAACCCCTAAAATCATGGAAAAGAAAGAATCTTACCGAAATCGACTTCCCCACTTTCAACAACCAGGACAAGCCTATTTTGTTACTTGGAATCTCAAAAATGCAATTCCCCCTAAAGCCTTAAAAAGATATACCACAAAACTTAGTGAGTTAAAAGCTCAAATTGAATTTCAGAAAGCTCAAAAAGGAGATGAAAAAAGAATTGCAGCATTGAAGACAAACTACTATTCCACCCAAAGAAAATACATCAAAGCCTACGATGATTTACTAAATACTGTGCAGACACCAACGATCAACTTATCTGAATCCGATCACTTGAAAATTGTAATCAATGCTCTCCAATACTGGGATTCTGAAAAACTCTACAACTATGCTTTTTGTGTGATGCCAAATCATATACATTGGGTATTTCTTCTTTATGAAAAAGACGATAAACAGGAGCCTGTTTATTTGCAGGATGTATTGCAATCAACCAAACGATATTCTGCAACATCTATCAACAAATTACGAAATAAAAAAGGTAATCTTTGGCAGAAAGAGAGTTTTGACACCACCATCAGAGACGACAAACACTTAAAGCGAGCAATTGAATACACCTTGAATAATCCCGTAAAAGCAGGGTTTGCATCTGGTTGGGTGGAATGGCCCGGATGTTGGTGCGCCGCTGAATTCCAAAATTCCTTTTAATTTGATGCGAATCGGAGTTCGCATCACCCGGGTGTGGCGATTTCCATATCGCCACTAATTATCATTTCTAATTGGCACAAAATGAACAATTTCATTTGACGCGAATTGGAATTCGCATCACCCCCCGTACGGTGAGCTTCGATTCGCCAATTTAAGTCATCTACAAATATTATAAAGCTGAAAAATTTGGTGTGAATCGGAGTTCACACCACTATAGGCAGTGGTTTCTATTAACCAGTTCATCTGTAAATTTCTTGAATTTGTTCAAAA
>DATFMO010000206.1:0-6249 GCA_035266925.1 Sunxiuqinia sp.
TTCATTGTCCAATCGTGGAACTAAGTTAAAAAAAGCAGCAATTTTTAAGTGATCGGCCATCCCGGCATAATGTCCGATTTGACAGGCTTCTTCAGCATATAATCCATTTGGTGAACAAAAATATTGACCGGGAGCCTCCAATTGACGAACAGCGTTGAGATCAAAACTCAGTACATCTGTGTGGCGAAGGTACGGTTCAATAATTGACATGTCGTAGCGGATTTCACCCAGTCGTTTCACTTCAACCCCCATTTCATAAGCATGATCCAGTTCTAGCCCATCTGAAAAATAATTTTGGTACCCTAAGATTGTATGATCATATAGATCGGGTTGTTTTTCATGGATGAAATTGAGGTAAGTTTCTGAAGATATAGTTTTTATACCTTTTTTGAAATCAAACTTAGGATCAATATTCACTAGGTTAAATGGATTATCTTCGAACGTTTTGGTCAATCCAAACGTTAAATCCTGGCTGCCTCCCAGTATGACAACTGTTTTTCCTTGTTCAACAAGATAGCTGCAAACATCACGCAAGGCAAAATAGGTATCGTTAGCCGTTTTGCCAATTTTAATATTGCCAAGATCGAGAATTTTAAATCGCGGAGAAATTCGGTTGAGATAATACAACTGCTGCCGGATTTTATTGGGCGCTTTTGCACTGCCTTTCACAATGGCATTACGATCTTCTTCAACTCCCAAAAGAACGACTTGTGCTTTCTCCAACTCGAATTTCGATTGGTTTTTTTCGAGCACAGTGCCAAGACAAAATTTGGGTTGGGCCCATGCTGGAAGCTTAAACTTTGAAAAATCAACTGGTTTGATATATAGTCCGAGATCCATACATTGAATATTTTCTTGGCAATGAAATTAAAGAAAAAAGGCAAACATTTTAGTTGTTTGCCTTCAGATGTTATTTTTTCTTGCCTCTTTTGGGTTTCGGGCCTTCTTCAATAATTTTCTTACAGTCCTCCAGTGTCAGCTTTTCAGCTTCCGTTCCCTTGGCAATTTTATAGTTTTTCTTTTTGTACGAAACATAAGGTCCCCATCGGCCGTTCAGAATCCGAAGATCCGGTTCTTCATCGAATGTTTTGATTAGCGCTTTGCGATCTTTCTCACGTTTTGCTTCAATTAATTCGATAGCCCTGTCCAGTTGCACCGTGTAGGGGTCGTCCACTCCTTTTTCGAGTGATACAAATTTGTTATCGTGACGCACATACGGGCCAAAACGCCCAATGGCAACAGTTACCTTTTTATCTTCATATTCTCCCAGGTCTCGAGGAAGTTTGAATAAATCCAAGGCTTCTTCAAGGGTAATGGTTTCCAAATGTTGACCGGAACGAAGGCTGGCAAACTGTGGTTTTTCACCTTCATCGGTGGTTTCCCCAAGCTGGGCTAACGGACCAAATCGGCCAATTTTGACTGAAACCGGTTTCCCCGTTTTTGGATCATCACCCAGGATGCGTTCTCCGTTGGTACGCTCAGACACTTCAAGTGCATTTTCTACATGCTGGTGGAAAGGCTGGTAAAATTCATCAATGACTTCGTTCCAAACTCGCTTACCATCAGCAACTTCGTCAAATTCAATTTCGACATTGGCTGTAAAGCTGAGATCCATGATCTGATCAAAATACTTGATCAAAAAATCGTTGACCACCATGCCCACGTCGGTTGGGAATAGTTTATTTTTTTCAGCACCGGTGATTTCAGTTTTTACCGCCTTTTTTAATTCGTTGTTTTTCAAGTTGAATTGTAAATATTCGCGCTCAACACCGGGGCGTTCTTCCTTTACAACATATCCCCGGTTTTGCACCGTTGTAATAATTGGTGCATAGGTTGATGGACGGCCAATTCCTTGCTCTTCCAGTTTTTTCACCAGGCTGGCTTCTGTGTATCGTGGTGGTTTTTGCGTGAAGCGTTGGGTGGCCTCAATTAAATCAGCACGCAGCTGTTGATTCAGTTTAACGGGTGGAAGAATGGTTCCACTTACTGTTGCACCAACGTTGTCATCCTCAAGATCGGTCGATTCCATGTAAACCCGCAGAAAACCATCAAATACGATGATTTCGCCGGTTGCCTGGAACGTCTCCTGTGAATTTGAAATATTGATGTTGATTGTTGTGCGTTCCAGTTCTGCATCAGCCATTTGCGAGGCAATGGTCCGTTTCCAGATCAACTCGTACAGTTTCTTTTCCTGGTTGGAACCACTCACCGATTCTTTGTCAATGTAGGTTGGACGAATGGCCTCGTGAGCTTCTTGTGCCCCTTTCGAGTTGGTTTTATATTGGCGTACTTTGTGGTATTTCTCGCCAAGAGAGCTGATTATCTGACTTTTTGCCGTATTGATGGCCAGTGAAGAAAGATTGACAGAATCAGTACGCATGTAGGTAATTTTACCAGCTTCGTATAGTCGCTGGGCGACCGACATGGTTTGACTTACAGAAAAACCTAGTTTTCGGCTCGCTTCCTGTTGTAAGGTTGAAGTTGTAAACGGTGCAGCCGGCGTTCTTTTTGATGGTTTTTTAACAATATCGGCGATGTTGAACTCTGCCGTATTGCATTTCTCCAGGAAGGCTTCCGCTTCTTCTTTCGTCTCGAAACGTCGCTTCAATTCAGCTTTCAGTTCAACCGTATTGCCATCCAGATCAGGAACTAAAAAGACGGCCGTTACCCGAAAACTCGACTTGCTTTTGAAACTGATGATTTCACGTTCGCGTTCAACAATCAATCGAACGGCAACAGATTGCACGCGACCAGCTGAAAGCGAGGGTTTTACCTTTTTCCAGAGTACCGGTGAAACTTCAAATCCCACAATGCGATCCAAAACGCGACGAGCCTGTTGAGCGTTCACCAGGTTGTCATCAATTGGGCGCGGGTTTTCAATTGCCCGAAGGATGGCATCTTTGGTAATTTCGTGAAAAACAATTCGTTTTGTCTTTTCCGGCTTGAGTTTGAGCGTTTCTTTCAAGTGCCAGGCAATCGCCTCTCCTTCTCGGTCTTCATCGGATGCGATCCAAACCGTTTTGGCCTCCTTCGCAAGTTTCTTGAGTTCAGTAACAATCTTCTTTTTATCGGGTGAAACAACATACTTTGGCTCGTAGTTGTTTTCCATGTCAATTCCAAAATCTTTTTTTTCGAGGTCTCTGATATGCCCCATACTGGACGTAACCAAATAATCCTTTCCTAAAAATTTTTCAATTGTTTTGGCTTTGGCAGGGGACTCGACAATAACCAGATTCTCGTGCATAAAAACCTCCTGTTTTTGTAAAAATTTCTGCAAATAAAAGAAAATGATGGACGATCTTCAAATTTTAATTGAATATTTTAATTTCATATTTGTTTGATAATGATTATTTTATTGTGCTTTAGGCCTCATTGATAGCATCCTGAGTAGCGTCCATACAATAAAATATTAAAATCTGGAATTTTGTTCAAATCTTTAAAATGAATGTTGAAATGACACATTAATAATGATTCGGAATTTAGGGAAAACGCGAAATAATATTCTTATTCCTTTCGTTATCTTTGTCTCCAAACTTTCTTAAAATACCCGGATGGAAAAACAAAAGAAGAACTATAGAAAATTTAATCTGATATTTTGGTCACTCTTTTTGGTTGGTGTACTATTTGTCTTTGGACTTTTCTATTCGATTGCCAAAGGGAAACTCGGGGAAATGCCAACTTTCAGGGAGCTGGAGAATCCGCAAAGCCTGTTGGCTTCTGATGTCGTTTCACGAGATCATGTTGTTTTGGGACGGTATTTTAGGGAAAACCGCAGTTACGTTGAATACAAAGATTTACCTCCAAATTTGATCAACGCGCTGGTTGCCACCGAAGATGTTCGTTTTTATGAACACTCGGGTATCGATTTACGTGGCTTGCTTCGCGTTGCCAAGGGGCTTGTAACCGGCAACAGCAGTACCGGTGGCGGAAGTACCATTAGCCAGCAGCTGGCTAAAATGCTTTTCCCACGGAAACAATTTGAAAGTCCAATGGACCTGGTGTTGCGAAAATTCAAGGAGTGGGTGATTGCGGTAAAGCTGGAAAAAAGCTATACAAAAGATGAAATCATTACGATGTACCTGAACAAGTATGATTTCCTAAACCTGGCAGTTGGAATAAAATCTGCGGCACGCATTTATTTTGACACTGAAGTGGATTCACTCAATCTGCAACAGGTGGCCATGTTTGTCGGAATGGCAAAAAACTCTTCACTATACAATCCGCTGCGTCGCCCAGAACTAACCAAGCAACGCCGAAATACGGTGTTGAGTCAGATGGAGAAATACGGGTACATCAATCAACAGGTGTACGATTCGGTGAAAGTGTTACCGCTTGGGTTGGATTATCACAAAGAAGATTTTAAAAGCGGGTTGGCGCCCTATTTTCGTGAGTACTTGCGGGTAACCATGGGAGCTTCAAAACCCAAACGAAGCAATTATGCATCGTGGCAGCAAGTGAAATATGAAGAAGACTCCGTTGAGTGGGAAACAAATCCATTGTTTGGCTGGTGCAAAAAGAATTTCAAACCAGACGGTACCAACTATGATTTGTACGAAGATGGTTTGAAAATATATACCACCATCGATTCCCGCATGCAGAAATATGCGGAAGAAGCAGTCAAAGAGCATTTGAAACTTGACTTGCAGCCTGACTTTTTCCAGAACCTGAAAAGATTAAAGAATCCACCGTTCTCAGATGATTTGAGTGATGATGAAGTTCAAAATCTGCTAAATCGTGAAATCCGGAAAAGCGAGCGCTATCGTATTATGCGTTTGGCAGGAAAGAGTTTCAACCAAATTAAAAAAGCTTTCCAGAAACCACGTGAAATGGAAGTTTTCACCTGGAACGGTGACAAAGATACGATCATGACTCCGATGGATTCCATCAAGCACTACCTGAGTTATTTGCGTTCAGCCTTTATGGCCATGGATTTGCAAACCGGGCAGGTGCGCGCCTATGTTGGTGGCCCCGACTATAACCATTTCATGTATGACATGGTGAAAGGTGGAAAACGCCAGGTAGGTTCAACCGTGAAACCATTCTTGTACACGCTGGCTATGCAGAACGGCTATTCACCCTGTACCAAGGTGCCCAACGTGAAGCAGCAGTTTGTGATGCCTGATGGGTCCATTTGGGAGGCCCGAAATGCTGATGCTGATCGAGAAGGTGAGATGGTGACCCTAAAATGGGGGCTGGCCCATTCGGTCAACGAAGTTTCTGCCTGGGTGATGAAACAGTTCAACCCGCAATCGGTGGTGGATGTGATGAAAAAAATGGGCGTTTACAGTCATATTGATCCCGTTCCGTCCATGTTCCTGGGAACATCGGATATCACCTTGTATGAAATGGTTGGTGCCTATGGAACTTACGGGAATAAGGGAGTCTACACGCAGCCAATTTTTGTGACTCATATTGAAGATAAGCACGGAAACGTCATAGCGCGATTTCAACCTGAACGGCATGATGCTATTGATGAACAAACGGCCTACCTGATGGTGAATCTCTTGCAGGGTGTTGTTGATGGTGGAACCGGTGGTCGGCTACGCTGGCATCCGGTGTACGGGAAAATTCCTGGTCCAATTGCTGGTAAAACCGGAACAACCCAGAACCATTCCGATGGTTGGTTTATGGGGATGACACCACAGTTAGTTGCTGGTGTTTGGACTGGTGCTGACTTGCGAAGTATTCACTTTGATAATATTTCTCAGGGACAGGGAGCCAATATGGCTTTGCCAATTTGGGGTCGATTCATGAAAAAAGTTTATGCAGACAAAACGTTGGAATATAAACCAGACCATGAATTTGAAAAACCCATGAACTTCATCATGGACCTGGATTGTGACGATCAAGACAACTCGCAGAAGAAACCGACCAATTTCAACGATTTCTTTTAATCAGTCAAAAAGCGTTTGCTGATATCTGAATAGTTTTCAATGCGGCGATCGCGGAAGAACGGCCAGATGCGGCGAACATCTTCTGATCGGGCCAGGTCAATATCGACGACCAGATTTTGATCTGTTTCGTTATTGGCTCGACTAACGATTTCGCCTTGTGGCCCGCAAACAAACGTGTTTCCCCAAAACTGAATACCATCAGAAAGACCAGACGGATCAGCTTCGTGACCAACCCGGTTCACACTGATGACAGGAACACCGTTGGCAACAGCGTGCGAACGTTGAATAGTGATCCATGCGTTGCGCTGACGATCTTTTTCATCGTCATCATCCCTTGGATCCCAACCAATGGCTG
>DATFMO010000207.1:0-6026 GCA_035266925.1 Sunxiuqinia sp.
CTTTGAAATTTCAAGTTCTTTTTTAATATTTTTGAAGGATACTTGGCCTGCTTGAAATGAAAGATCAAACCATTTGGAACAATATTGTATCTGGCGATGTAACTGCATTGCGTCAGCTTCATGATCGGTATTATTACCAAATGTATTTGTGGGCCTGCAAGTATTTGGGGAACGAATCGGAAGCTGAGGAACTGGTCGCTGATTGTTTTATCAAGCTTTGGAACCAAAAGCAGCAAATAATCATTCGTCAATCATTGAAAGCCTATCTTTTTTTAATGCTTCGCAATCATATAATCAGCCATTTGCGCAAAAGCAAATCCCATATGGAAGTCGGTACCGTTCGAGTGCCTGATATTCCCGATCAGGTTGATTCCAGCGAGCCGGAGTTTTACGTCAAATTGTATCGAACGATTGAAAAACTACCGGAGCAACGTCGTCGCATTTTAGAGTTGGCCGTTTTTGATGCACTCACCTACAAAGAAATTGCCAGGGAGTTGGATATTTCTGTGAATACAGTAAAGACACAAATGGCTCGTGCATACCGTTTTTTAAAAGAAGAGTTAGACCCAAAAGATTTTATCCTGTTTTTTATTCATCATTCCTGATTCAAAGCGGATTTTTTCGTTTTTTCTTAAGAAAGTTTGAATTGCTGTCACCCTATCAGGATCCATGGTGCGTCTAACTTTATAGAAACGCAAACTAGCAATGGATCAATCAGAATTACAAATATGGGAACTGCTGACCCGAAAGCTGCACGATGAGCTAAGTGGAAAAGAACTGGAAGAAGTGAAGCAGTTGCTCAATGACAAAAAAAATCAGCGGCTTTATCAGCGAATTAGAGAAATTCACGCTGGAGCGAAAGAAACAAAACCGCTTCAGAAAGCCAATCAGTTTTCTTCCTGGCAAAAAATTGAAAAATCGATTCGACGAAACTCGCTTCAGTTGAATAGTCGGCAGTTCCTGAGATATGCCGCTATTTTAATTGCTGCTTTCCTATTCGGAACCTACTTCAATCCAATTTTTAAATTTTACAAGACAAACCAATACGCTACAATACAAGTCATGAATGGCCAAACCAGTCACTTGTTTTTGTTTGATGGTACTGAAGTCTGGTTAAATTCAGGAACCACATTCAAATATCCAAAAGATTTCAACACTGACGAACGAAATGTCTACATTGACGGTGAAGCGTATTTCAAAGTGGCCCATAACAAAAAGCTGCCGTTCATCGTCAACACCGGCAAAATGCAGGTAGAGGTGCTAGGAACCACATTCAATGTTTCTGCTTATAGCAATGAAGCCGCCCAATCGGTCGTCTTAGTCGAAGGAAAGGTGCAGATTAACAATATCGATGGCAAAAAGATTGCTGATATTCTGCCTGGCCAGATTGCAACCCAAACCAACAGCAAAAAGCTACAAATCCACAGCACCGATCCTGAATTTTACACCAGTTGGAAGGATGGACGTGTAACGTTTAAAGATGAAAGACTTGGGGATATTGCCAGGAAGCTGGAAAGATGGTACAACGTTGACATTCGCTTTGATCAAACAGATTTGAAAAATTACAATATGACAGGAACTGTGTTGTTGAACAAACCGATTGAACAAACCACTATGGCGCTGCAATTATTGGCACCTATAAAATTTGAATACGGCAAAAGCGATAGTATACACCAAGTAATAACAGTAATTCGTAAGTAGAATGAAAAATTAACCAATGACACTAAATAAAAAAGGCGGTGAAAATGCTTGGACCCATTTCACCGCCGGTAATAAAACAATTATTGTTTCATTAAACTACACAAATTTATGAAAAAACAACGTGAATTCGGCGGCCGTATTCGGCTGTTGCAAAAATTATTACGTATTATGAAACTAACCATTTTTTTGATGGTTGTATTTGCGTTGAGTGCTAGTGCAAATAGTTACTCACAAACGACCAAATTGAACCTAAAAGTGAAAAACGGAACTTTAGTTGATGTGCTTCAGCAAATTGAAGAACAGTCGGAGTATTATTTTTACTATAACAACGACGAGATCAACGGCCTCAATAATGTGACTATTAATACCGAAGGAAAATCGATACAGGAAGTGCTTGGTGACTTGCTGTCAAACACTGACCTGGAATATAAAATGATCGATCGATACATTGTTATTAAGAAAAAAGAAGGTTCGGTTTTCGATCAACAAAATGGACAGGGACAAAAAGTTACCGGAAAAGTTGTCAATAAATCGGGAGAACCAATTCCTGGGGTGACAGTGGTTGTCAAAGGAACAACCAATGGTACAATCACCGATTCAGATGGAAACTACACGTTGAGTAGTATGACTCGCGGCTCGACTTTGGCATATTCATTTATTGGGATGGAAACCCAGGAGATTAGTTATACAGGACAGGGAACTGTTGATGTTACGATGCAGGAAGGAACGATCGGTTTGCAGGAAGTTGTAGCAATCGGTTATGGTACAACTACCGTAAAAGATGCAACGGGCGCCATTTCATCTGTTCGGGCTGATGATTTTAACAAAGGAATTGTTGCTTCACCAGAACAATTGATCCAGGGACGTTCTGCCGGTGTGCAAATAACAACAAACAGTGGGGAGCCAGGATCAAGTGTGAGCATCCGCATTCGTGGTGCATCCTCTATCCGGAGTGGTAATAACCCATTGTATGTGGTTGATGGCATTCCATTGAGTGGCGAAGATGTGTCTTCCTCAGGACCAGACGTCAGCTTCGGTTCCGGTACTGCCCGAAACCCATTAAATTTCCTGAACCCGGACGATATTCAGGATATCAGTATTTTGAAAGATGCCTCAGCAACAGCGATTTATGGTTCTCGTGGAGCGAATGGCGTTGTTATCATTACAACTAAAAGCGGAAAAGGTGCCGGTGGCCGTTTGGACTATTCGTCTTCAGTCGGGATTAGCACGATCAGCAAACGTTACGATATGTTGAACAAAGAAGAATACCTGAGTTACGCTGCTAAATTAGGAGCCAACCGGGAAACCCTGGATGGCGGAGCAAATACAAATTGGCAGGATCAGATATACAGAACCGGAATTTCGCAAAAGCACACTGTATCATTCGGAAATTCAGATCAGAATGGCGATTACCGCGTGTCATTGAACTATTTCGACCAGCAGGGTATCATCAAACAAAGTGACCTGAAACGTTACACTGTTCGTTTGAATGGAAATCGTCAATTCTTCAACAATAAGCTAAAGCTGGGCACCCAATTTACGGTTTCTGATATCAAAGATCACGGCGTTCCAATTGGTAACAACCCAAACCACCAGGGAGACCTCGTTGCTTCTGCACTTTATATGAATCCTTCGGAACCAATAAAAAATTCAGACGGAACCTATAATCAGCCGGCTGTTGACCAATTGAATCCGGTTGCCATGCTAGCTTACAGTGACGACCGCACAAATACCCTTCGTGCGCTGGTTAGTCTTTCTGCCGAATACCAGTTCACCAAAGCCCTTTCATTTAAAACAACCTATGGCTACGATATTTCCAAATCGAACAGGTATTATGCTTATTCTCCTTTGTTGAATGCATCTTATATCGTCGACAATGGTAAAGGTGGATTACACTCCATCGATATTTATAACGGTTTGTGGGAAAACTTTTTGACTTATAATAAAATGTTTGGTGACAAGATTAATTTTTCGGGTTTAGCTGGTTATTCTTATCAATCGTTTGACCGGAAAACTTCAAACATGGATGCTGGTAAATTCCGGTTTGATGACGTTGAGTTGATGATGAATAACATTGCTTCTGCTGAATCAATTGTCGGAAATACGTCCTATGAGAAAGATGAGCTGCAATCGTTTTACGGGAGGATCAATTTAATTGCCATGGACAAAATATTGTTCACAGCAACCTTGCGTGCGGATGGTTCAACCAAATTTGGCAGAAACAATAAGTACGGCTATTTCCCTTCATTGGCACTGGCATATCGTCTTTCTGAGGAAGATTTTATTCCTGAAGCCATTAGTAACCTGAAAATACGTTTAGGTTGGGGAGAAACTGGCAACCAGGAAATTCCTCACAACCTGTACATGCAACGCCAACGTTATGGCAGCTCAAGCATTGATGGTTCCGGGAATATCAGTCTCGGTTCAATCAGCAACGTTTCATTTGCCAACCCGGATTTGAAATGGGAAACGACCAAACAATTTAACGCCGGTATTGATTTCGGTGTTTGGAGCAATAAACTTCGCGGAAGTTTGGATTATTACCACAAGAACACGACTGACCTGTTAATCCAGGTGACCAGTGCTCAACCGGCGCCACAGCCTTATTTCTGGACTAATCTGGACGCCAATATTTACAACAGCGGACTGGAATTTTCATTATCGGCAACGGCTGTTGACCAGAGTGATTTTACCTGGGATATCACCGCCAATGCCAGCTACAATAAAAATATTGTGAAAAATTTCAACGGATCCATTCAAACTGGTGTGTTAAATGGCCAGGGATTATCGGATGTCACCATTCAGCGGATTGTAAACGACCGTCCATTGTATGCTTATTACCTGAGGATTTTTGAAGGATTTGATGAAAATGGTATCTCAATTTATAAAGACGGTGATTTTCCTCAATTTACCGGCGATAGTCCACTTCCAAAGGTTACCATGGGATTGACCAATACATTTCACTACAAAAACTTCGATCTAAATGTGTACTTGAATGGGCAATTCGGTCACAAAATTTATAGCAACACAGCCAACGCTTTCTTCTATGCAGGAAACCTGGCGAACGGGAAGAATGTCACACGTAATATTTTGAACAATGGCGAATCAGCTTTAAACACGGCAGACCCATCAACACGATTCCTTGAAGATGGCTCTTTTGTGCGTTTACAGGATATAACACTTGGTTACAATATTCCGGTTAGAAATTCGAAATACTTGTCGAAAGTGCGACTATTTGTTACTGGCCAAAATTTGGCTGTCTTCACGAAGTATAGCGGACAGGATCCGGAAGTAAATGTCAACAAGGGTAGAGGAGGAGTTCCTTCATTTGGTATTGATTACACCACCTATCCTCGCTCGAGAACAATAACAATGGGATTGAACGTACAATTTTAAAATCAAAAAATCTGGAAAGAATGAAAACATATAAATACATACTAGTTATTGGTGGACTTGTAGCCGGGTTTTTTATGTCTGGCTGTACAAACCTTGATGTACAATTGACGGACTCAGTATTAGTTGAATCTGAAGGGGGAAATTTTACTGGTGATCCGGCTGCATTATTAAATTCAGCTTATAATAAGTTGAATGATATTACAGGAAGTTCATACACAGGTGTTAGCGGCTTGAATGAACCGACCTCGGATGAAATGATTATTCCTACCCGTTCTACTGACTGGGGAAACGGTGGCGATTTTCGTGTGTTGGATACCCAAACATGGGATGCTGACCACTCCTATATCCTGTCAGTTTGGAATAACATGAACCAAGCCGTTTTTTATTGTAACCAGGTGTTGGCTTCAAGTCCGTCAGCCGACCAGACAGCGCAAGCTAAAGCACTGCGGGCTTTTTTCATGTATAATATTATTGACCTGTTCGGTCAGGTGCCATTTCGTGAAGTCAACCAAGGCGTCGATGAAAATCCGAAGGTGATGTCTCGTTCAGAAGCTTTTGATTTTGCAGTAAAGGATCTTGAAGAAGCATTACCTGATTTGATTGATGGTGGTCCTGATGCCGACCATACGGTTGTGAGCAAAGCTTTTGTCAATGCTTTGCTAGCTCGGTTTTATCTGAATAAAGCAGTCTATAAATCTGACAATCCTGCCGGACCCTATACGTTTGATGCGGCTGACATGGATAAAGTGATTGCATACAGCGATGCGGTGAAAGCTGCTGGGTTTTCGTATGAATCGGATTATTTCAAAAATTTCACGGCGGATGGCAACTCGGAAAAGATATTGACATACACCGGCTGGTGGTCTGGTATGTGGGTTTGGCCACAATTGCATAATGCGCAAGGCGGCTGGAATGGTGCAACGACCTAT
>DATFMO010000208.1:0-15526 GCA_035266925.1 Sunxiuqinia sp.
GATTTGAACGCACGGAACTGGAAGCAGGAAAAAACATGCTCCAGCATTCCCTTTTGAAATTTGGTTCTTGGAATTTGGAATTTTGAAAACATACATACAGGAATCAAGGACACACATATCGTGTCCCTACTCATATTCTGCAACCCGGAACTCAAAACTCTCCCATCCGTGCCAGTGGGTAGTTCAAATTACCCAATCCATTCGATTTAACCGGCTGCATCATGGAAGTAACTTTGAATTGACAATTGAAATTCATTCAGCATAAAACGAAATAAATGAACCCTATAAAAATTTACGCATCATGAAAAAGTTACTATTCTCGTTGTTTGCCATCGCCTTATTGGTGACACCTCAGGCACAAGCCAAAAACAAAGACAAGAACAAAACCATTGATTGGAACCAGGTTGATTTTGTCAAAGACTACAAAATCAAGGCTAAAATTCCGGGATCGGTTGGCAAGTCACTTTCCAAAAACCCAACCTTTATTAGCGACTTTTACCTCACACAGGCTTCATTGATGAAAGGTTCGTCAAAAGCTGGCACACTGCAAAAACAAGGCGTTGGTTCTGTTTTTTCAGAAGTTGAATTGGGAGGAATCAGCAAAGAAGCGCTCCTAAATCTGGTTGAAGAACTTTACAAGGAATTCACCAACGAATTGAAAACTGCGGGGCTGAATATTGTTGATGGAAAACAACTGATCGAAACCTCGTATGCTCAAAGTAAAAAAGACGACAAAAACTCGATGGTTGGCCAGGCCGATGGAAATGCCATTTTCGACAAAGTGAGTTTCACAACCGGCTCCGATATTCGCGAACAATATATTTTCCGTCCCGAAGGAAAAATTGTTTACACCACCTGGAAGAAGATTCCGGCGAATTTTTATCAACGACTTTCGTCAAAAGAAAGTACCAACCTGATTAGCATTGGCTACACAGTTCGTTTTGCAGCTTTTAACAGTCAACACGTTGGCCTGTCGAAAAACCGGCTTGCGACACATGCTGCCTTGTCAATCACCCCTTCCATCATGATTGTCAATCCCAAAGGTGCTTTCTCCTGGATTCGAGTAGGAGAAAATATTTGGGGAAATAGCGGCTGGGCAGAAGGTTTGGTGAAAACCAGCAGCCGGGACGGTTCGTTCGTTGGACTATCATCCAGCGCTGATTATGCCGTTGCCGCCAACCAGGACCAATACATCGCTGAGTTAAAAAATATCGTTTCCAATCTTCAAAAATCAATCGTCAGTGTATTAAAAGAAAATATGTAGAAAGCAAAATACAACCTTACAAACTTCTACCTCTTGAGATGAAAGGATCCTTGTTTTAGGATCCTTTTCTCTTTTGAATCATTTTAAATTAACTCAGAACAGCGGCATCTGGTGCAAGAAATTGTATCTTCATTTTTCCCAAAAATTAATTTGATAACTTTTAAATAAACGGATATGTATTCAATTGCCGGAACAAAAACCGAACAAAATCTGCTGAAAGCATTTGCCGGAGAATCGCAAGCCCGCAATCGCTACCATTTTTTTGCCAAACAGGCTCGAAAGGAAGGCCTGGAACAGATCGCTGAAATTTTTATAGAAACGGCGCGAAATGAAAAATCGCACGCCAAGAAATTCTTCAGTTTCCTGGAGGGTGGTATGGTGGAAATCACCGCCAGTTACCCGGCCGGAGTCATTGGTACAACATTGGAGAATTTGAAAGCAGCTGCCGACGGTGAAAATGAAGAATGGAGTGAACTCTATCCGGAATTTGCCCGTGTTGCCGAAGAAGAAGGTTTTAAAAAGATCGGGGTCATTTTTAAAACCATTGCCAAAATTGAAAAACATCACGAGGAACGTTACCGGAAATTGTATCAAAACCTGGAAGAAGGAAAAGTTTTTAAACGCGAGGACAAAGTAATCTGGAAGTGTAGGGTTTGTGGATTACTGCATGAATCACAACGACCACCCAAGAAATGTCCGGCATGTGATCATGAACAAGCCTTTTTTGAAATTGCCACTGAAAATTATTAAAGATCGTACCATCAACAAAAAAGACAGTAGTCATTTTGAACTCTTTTCAGAATCTTCTCAAAACATGGAAGGGTGATTCCCCGGGGAGATCCCGAAACGAGTTCGGGATGCCCCCCGATCTTTTGAACTTTTCCCAGATACAACATTCCCCAATTCTTGTTAATTTTGCAGGAGCAATTATGGGATATATCTCTGAAATATTAAACAAACGCCTGCCTTTCTTCAGCAAAGAGCTCCTCTTCGAGATTGAGCAAAATGCCTTGGTTCAGGAAGTGAACATACACGAAGAAATTCTTCGTGAAGGGCAATACATCAAATCATTTCCCATTGTGCTTGAGGGAAGCCTGCGTGTAATTCGCCATGATGATGAAGGGAATGAGCTACTCCTGTATTTTTTAAACCCTGGGGAAGCTTGCAGCATGGCGCTCACCTGTTGTATGGGACAACAACAAAGTAATATCAATGCTATTGCTGAACAGGACAGCCTCATCATTCGACTGTCGGTCGAACACCTCGACCGCTGGATGCAGCAATATCCAGAGTGGAAAAATTACATGATGTACGCCTATCGCAAACGCTTTGACGAGCTGCTGGACACCATTGATGCCATCGCGTTCAAAGGATTGGATCAACGGCTGGAGCTATTTTTCAAGGCCCGCTTCAAAGCCACCGGCGAAAAAATCTTTCATGGGAAACACCAGGATATTGCCATTCAATTGAATACTTCCCGCGAAGTTATCTCCCGCCTGCTCAAAAAGATGGAGCAAAAAGGATTGGTCAAACTCAGCCGTAACGTGATTGATTTTACCAATCTGGTCGTCAACCAGTAAAATTACCATTTCCCCATGTTGTGTGACTCAAGTCACTGAACTGAAGAAACACTTCTGCTTTCTTTGTAGAAAAAATCAAAATGATGAAACAGTTTGTGCTGAAATACAAGTGGCGAATCGTCGGAATTGTTGTTGGATCGATTGCCGGATTTCTATACTGGCGTTTCGTGGGTTGTACTTCAGGGACCTGCCCGATCCAATCGCACTGGCAAAGTAGCACTCTGTTCGGTGGTTTGTTTGGATATCTTTTAACTGATTTTAAAAAGAAAACGAAAAAAACCGCAGAAGATGGAAAAGTTTAATCAAATTATTCAAGGTCAAACGCCGGTTGTGGTTGATTTTTCAGCCGAATGGTGTGGCCCGTGTAAAATGATGGCTCCCATTCTGCAACAGTTAAAAAGTCAAATGGAAGACCAGGTACGTATTATTAAAATCGATGTTGACCGGAATCAGCAAATTGCCATGCAATACCAAATCAGAAATGTGCCGACCTTGATGATCTTTCAAAATGGTGCACGAAAATGGACCGGAAGCGGTGTGATGCAAGCTGATCAACTGGCGGCCGTCATTCGCTCAGTAACCAGTTCTGTGAATTGAAAAAAACCGTCCAACTATAAACTGAAGGGAGAAACAATTTCCCATTCAGTCGTTGTTCAAAATAAAAAAACGACCTATTGTTTGGTTGACTAGAAGAGGGGAGAAACTAGCAGGGATTCGAATGAGTTCCTGCTTTTTATTTCTACCAATCATTTCTTCTTCGAATTAAATGCAAAAACCGTATCTTCATCATTTAATAAAATAATCAGCCAAAAATTGAGGTGATGAACATCGCTTTCTTTGATTTTGACGGAACCATTACCACGAACGATTCTTTCATTAAGTTTATTCGCTATTGCAAAGGATCAATCGGGTTTTATCGGGGAATATACTTGAATTCACCTGTCCTTCTGGCTTTTAAAGTTGGTCTAATCCCAAATTGGAAAGCGAAAGAAAAGCTCTTTTCATTTTTTTTCAAAGGCATGCCGGAAAACGAGATAATAAAGAAAGGCATTACTTTCTCTGACAAGATTCTCCCTCGAATAATACAACCAAAAGCATTGGAAGAACTGGATAAGCTAAAAAAGTCGAACACAAAGATTGTTGTTGTGACGGCTTCTTTTGCGATTTGGGTAAAACCCTGGTGCGATCAAAACAATTTTGAACTAATTGCCACAGAACACGAAGTAAACTCCGGAAAGCTGACCGGGAAAATTAAAGGGAAAAATTGCTATGGAATTGAGAAAGTAAACCGGATAAAAAATCAATACAACCTTCAGGATTATTCCTTAATTTACGCCTATGGCAATGACAATGCTGATCTGGCGATGCTGGATTTAGCAGATATCAAACAACTTAACTGGGCTCCATTAACATGATCAAAGCTATTTTAAAACTCGTCAAACCAACACACTACATAAAAAACCTGTTCGTTTTACTGCCGTTGTTTTTTTCAACACAGTTCACCAACACGTCAATGTTGGAAAATGCGCTTCTGGCATTTTTTGCTTTTTGCCTGATGGCATCGTCTGTCTATATCTTTAACGATATCCATGATGCTGAGGAAGACCGCAATCATCCCCAAAAGAAAAACCGCCCAATAGCATCTGGAGCAGTTTCACCAGCTGTTGCTTATTTGTTGGATCTGATCTTTACAATTGCCAGTCTGGCTATTGCTTGGACAGTCAATATTCAATTAATTTGGATTCTCTTGATTTACAAAGGAATCAATATCCTGTACACACTTATCATCAAACGTTTGGCAATTCTCGATGTGATGACCTTGAGCCTGGGATTTGTATTGCGCTTGTATGCCGGATCTGTGTCAACAGGCGTTGTCCTTTCAGAATGGATCATTATCATGACCTTTTTGCTATCGCTGTTGATCGTACTTGGAAAGCGCCGGAACGACGTCATTTATTTTGAAGAAAAAGAAGTGTTGCTACGTAAGGTTGTTAAAGGTTACAATTCTACATTTCTGAATTATACCATGATCATGCTATCATCAATCATTGTGGTTGCCTATCTAATGTATACACTGGCTCCGTTAACTACCGAGAGGTTTGGAACAAACTATTTATTTGTGACAGTCTTTTGGGTTGTGGCTGGCATCCTTCGGTATTTGCAACTGTTGTTTGTGGAAAAAACCGACTTGGCGCCAGTGAGCCTGTTGATTAAAGACCACCCACTGAAACTGATTCTACTAATTTGGTTTTTGAATTTTCTGTATTTCATTTACTTGATTTAAGTCTTTCGCATGAACAAAACATCCGGAAAACCTTACTGGCTCTTCATTCTTCTTTTGATGATTTGGGAAATTTTTCTCACTTTCCAAGGGCTCGATTTAGCGGATACTGGTTTTCAATTAACAGCTTTTCGATTCATCTTTGACGCGCCGTATTCCGTTCAATATTCCATGATGTTCTGGTTTTCAGATGTCTGTGGAGCTCTTTGGATGAAGTTATTTCCTGCGGGAGGATTGTATTGGTTTAAAATTGGCTGGGTTGTGTTCATTAATCTGGGACTTATTTTTTATTCCCGCTTGCTTCGTGAAACTTTGAGTAAACGTGAGACAATTATCGGTTTGGCGCTAACAACGGTCTTTATTTTACGGGGTGGCCCAGAGTGTTTGAATTACGATATTTTTTCAACTTTCGGTTATGCCGCCGGAATCGCGACAATCTATTTAGGGTTGACCAGGAATCGATCTGGTCTCCTGCTATTATCCGGATTCGTTTTTGGGATGAGTGTGTTTTTCAAATTATCCAATCTCTCGGCCCTGGCGTTCTTAATTCTTATCCCCTATTTTTCATTATTGCAGAAAGAAACTTTCCGCCGCTTTTTGAAAAAATCAGCCCTTTGGCTCTCTGGATTTTTGATCGGAATGGCCTTAATTCTGATCACCATTGCATTGGTTGGACATTACCAATTATTCATCGACAACCTCCGGTTTTTATCAAAAATGGGCGCAGATTCACAAGCATCACATGGTCTCATGCCAATGATTACCTCGTATCTTTCCGGTTATGTGAATGCCATTGTCATGCTTGTGATTGCTGGTGTAATATTGTTACTCTATGTTCATCTTAGTAAAAAATTTAAAAGCTTTCAGTCTAACAACATTCAGCTATTTCTTCTTTTTCTGATTTTAGGATTGACAATTGTTCTATCCATATATTTCAGAGAGGCTTTTTGGAGTAAAATCCGTTACCTTTTCATTGGCTTAATGATTATTGCGGGAGTGCAAGGATTAACCAATATAATTTTGAGTCATGAAAAACGACTACTTTATCTCGCCGGGCTTTTGCTTTTATTGATTGTACCACTGGGCTCTGATTCAGGTTTGGCAAAATCGGTTTGGGGAATGTGGATTCTTGGACCTTTAGTAATTTCCAATTTCTTTAAAACCGAATACCTCGACAAATTTGGCCTTAACATTTCACTACGACAATCAATCTTTATCAAACGGTATTTTATAACCATTTTACTAGTCAGTGCAGTCTTTTATGCCTGGCAACATACCTATTTTGATGTGGGTTCGCGAATACAGAAGACAGCTACGATTGATCACCCCAAACTTAAGTTTATTTATACTTCAGAGAAACGAGCTCATGTGATGAATGAATTGATCCGGGAAGGATTTCCCAAAATCAAAGAACAACAATATCTGTTGTCTTTCATTGAAATTCCCATGCTAAATTATCTGACAGATAAAAAACCGTTTCTTTCAACATCATGGCCAAAATTGTACTACAGTCCGGCAACATTCAAACAGAAGCTTTATGAAGCACTTCAAAAACGAAAAAGTTATCCAGCCATTATCCGGCAAAAACAAAATACGACAATCAATGACTGGCCGTCAAGTACAGATCCTAACTATTTGAGCTATCCGGACAGTCTTTCGAAATGGCCGGAACATGGGAAAATATTAAATGAATTTATGGCAACTAATAACTACGAAGTCGTTTGGGAGAATGAAATGTTTCAAGTTTTGATAACAAACAGAATACGGGATTAATCATTTTTCAACATTGCAATTAATTGATCTAGTGCAATCTTCAATTGATCAATTTCTTCCTTCGTATTGTAAACCGCGAAGGAAACCCGAATAGTCGCCGGCACCTGGTAGTGATCCATCACTGGATCGGCACAAAGTCGCCCGGTGCGAACAGCAAATCCCATTTTATCAAGCATCGTTCCTAAGTCGAATGGGTGGACACCTTCGATATTAAATGTGATCACTCCTGACTTTTCTTTTTGAGTCCCGTAAATATGCATGCCCGGTATTTCCTGCAGTTTTTGTGTGGCATAAATCAGTAGCTGTGATTCATATTTTTCAATTTGCTCCACCCCCAGGTTTTGCAAATAGTTGATGGCTTCACCAAAGGCGATCACTCCAGTAATGTTCGGTGTTCCTGCTTCAAATTTATAGGGCAGTTCATTGAATGTTGTTTTTTCAAACCGGACTTCTGAAATCATTTCGCCACCAGTTTGATAGGGTGGCATTTGATCCAGCAATTCCTTTTTCCCGTAAAGCACACCAACACCGTTGGGTCCATACATTTTGTGGGCTGAAAAAACATAGAAATCAGCATCCATCTGCTGCACACTGACAGGAATGTGTTTGATAGCTTGAGCACCATCAACCAACACTTTTATACCGTTTGCATGTGCCTTTTCAATAATCGATTTTACGGGATTGATCGTTCCCAGCGTATTGGACACATGTGCCACAGCAATCAACTTGGTTTTTGCAGAAATGAGTTCATCCAATTTTTCAACTTCCAGGCGGCCATCGTCGGAAAATGGAACTACTTTGATTTTTGCACCTTTCCGTTCTGCAACCATCTGCCAGGGAACAATGTTGGCATGGTGCTCCATTTCTGTGAGAATGATTTCATCGCCTTTCTGAATGAAAACTTCCCCAAATGAAAAAGCCACCAGGTTGATGCTCTCGGTAGTTCCCTTGGTGAAAATGATTTCTTCGCGAGATTCTGCATGAATAAAATCCTTCACCAAATCGCGAACAGTTTCGTAATCATTGGTAGCCTGATCGGCCAGAAAGTGCGCCCCACGGTGAATATTGCCGTAATATTTCAGGTGCAAATCTTCCTCCTTCTTCAATACTTGAATACATTTTTGAGAGGAGGCAGCACTATCCAGATAAACCAGTGGTTTGTTGTACACCTGCTGATCAAGGATCGGAAAATCTTTTCGTATGCGGGCAATATCGAGAGTCATGATTGTTCTATTAAAAAGTCATTGTTCGAGGGTCCGGCTTTCGGTAGGACTCTCAGTTAAATTGAACACAAAACTACAATTTTTGCTTAAAAGTTAACGTCCCTTTTTAATTTGAAGAAGCTGTATGAGTTTCGAGTTCTGGAATAAAAAATCTTTCAAAAAAAGCCTCACTAAAAGTGAGGCTCTATATAATAGCTTGTTTTAATTTTTATCGCATGAATGACACCGGGAAAGTTCACCTTTGAGTCGTTTTTCAACCAGTTCGTCAATGCGGTCGCGCAATGGCTCAACCCGAATTTCCTGGATGACCTCGTGTGCAAATGCATTCATCAGCATTAAACGAGCATCAGCTTCACCAATACCACGGGCACGCAAATAAAACAAAGCTTCTTCGTCAATTTGTCCAACCGTTGCTCCGTGCGAACATTTCACATCATCAGCATCAATAATCAACTGTGGTTTGGTGTTCATTGTTGCAGAGTCGGTCAACAGAACATTGTTATTCCGCTGAAATGCATTTGTCTTTTGAGCATCGCGAACGACATGAATTCGTCCTGCAAATGCTCCAACTGAATCTTCATCCAACACATTCTTATACACTTGGTTACTCATACAGTTTGGCTTGGCATGCTCAACATTTGTAAAATTGTCAACGTGCTGCTTTTTATCCGTGAAGGACATACCGTACATATGAGCTTCAGCGTGCTCACCATCAAGTATAATATTCAGGTTGTTGCGAATCAGTCCACCATGCAATGTTGCCATATTGGTCAACAAGTTTGAATTGGCGCCTTGCTTATAGAATGCTGAATTTACTGAATTGGCCTGATTATTCTGATTTTGAATCGTGTACACATCCACCACAGCATCTTGTCCAACGAAAGCTTCAGTCACATTATTCGCCAGAAAATCACAAGTACTCATGGTGTGATCGCAGAAGATCACTTTCGCCTGGCTGTTTTTACCGGCCACAATTAAGTTGCGTTGTGTCGCAAAAACTGATTCCTCAGAACGCATTAGGTTGATCACCTGGATCGGTTTTTCAACCACTACATTATCTGGCACAAACATGAAAAACCCATCCTGCGCAAACGCGGTATTCAAGGCAACCAGCGGATCATCAGACAATCCTGCCTGGCGATTCAGGTAATCCTGAACCAATTCTGGCCGTTCATTCGCCACCTGACGCAAACTCCCAATAACAACACCTTTGGGCAAATCAGTCAATGGTTGATTTTTGGCGTAGTACCATCCGTTAACTAAAAGCACCACATCCGTGTCCAACTGTGGAACATCGCAACGGAAAGCTTCGTTCAGGTCAACATCGATCGTTTCGTATTCAAACAAATGCTGATACTCTTTATCGAAAACCCGGGTCAGGTTGGTGTATTTGTAGTTTTCATTTTTGAAACCGGGGATACCCGTTTTCTCAAAACGCTTGAGCGCAATGTCACGCATCCGGTTTAGCAAGTCGGATGAACCTTCATCCAGCTTGGCCCGGTTGGCATGAAAAAGCGCTGTATATTTTTCGCTGAGTGCGATTTTGTTTGCAGTCAGTGTCATAAAGTGTGTGTTTTTAACCAATCATATCCTTTTTCTTCCAACTCCAGCGCCAGCTCTTTTCCGGCCGACTTCACGATTTTTCCCTGGTACAATACGTGGACATAATCGGGTATGATGTAATCCAAAAGCCGTTGATAGTGTGTAATGACAATTGTTGAACGCTCCGGATGCTTCAATGCATTCACACCTTCAGCAACAATTTTCAAGGCGTCAATATCCAGCCCCGAATCAGTCTCGTCCAAAATTGACAATTTAGGCTCCAACATCGCCATTTGAAAAATTTCATTCTTCTTTTTCTCACCTCCTGAGAATCCTTCATTCACTGAACGGTTTGTCAGTTGAGAATCCAGGTGAACCATCTCCTTCTTCTCGCGCATTAATTTCAGGAATTCACCGGCAGTCAATGGTTCCAGTCCTTTAAATTTGCGATGTTCGTTCACGGACGTCTTGATAAAGTTTACCATTGGGACACCAGGAATTTCCACCGGGTATTGAAAACTCATGAATAACCCTTTGCGGGCACGGTCTTCTGGTGAAAGTTCTAACAAGTCTTCACCTTCATAAAAGACTTCACCTTCCAGTATTTCATACTCTTCTTTACCTGCCAATACATTACCCAAGGTACTTTTCCCGGAACCATTCGGTCCCATGATGGCATGTATCTCACCAGCTTTTATTTCAAGGTTGATTCCTTTTAGGATTTCCTTCCCTTCAACCGCAACTCTTAAATTCTTTATTGTTAGCATGTTATTTTAAGTTTCGGATTTTGAGTTTTTGGCTCCGAAACCGAAGCAACTCAAAAATTTATACTTGTTCTTAAATCGATTAACCTACACTTCCTTCCAGACTGATTTGAAGCAATTTTTGGGCCTCCACAGCAAATTCCATCGGCAACTTGTTCAACACTTCTTTCGCGTATCCATTCACAATCATACCAATCGCATCTTCTGTTGAAATACCACGCTGGTTACAGTAGAAAATCTGGTCTTCACCAATTTTAGATGTGGTAGCCTCGTGTTCAACAATGGATGACTTGTTCCCTACTTCAATGTATGGAAAAGTGTGTGCTCCACATGTGGATCCGAGCAACAAACTATCACATTGCGAGAAGTTACGCGCATTGGTCGCACCCGGCAATACTTTCACTAACCCACGGTAGGAATTGTCACTCAAACCGGCAGAAATACCTTTGGAGATAATCGTACTTTTGGTGTTTTTACCAATATGAATCATCTTAGTCCCTGTATCGGCTTGTTGGTGATTGTTGGTCACTGCAACAGAGTTAAATTCCCCCACGGAGTTATCACCCATCAATATACAGCTTGGGTATTTCCAGGTGATCGCCGAACCGGTTTCGACCTGTGTCCAGCTAATTTTTGAAGATTCTCCACGGCACATACCACGTTTGGTCACGAAATTGTATACACCGCCTTTTCCTTCTTTATTTCCAGGGTACCAGTTTTGTACCGTTGAATATTTCACTTCAGCATGATCGAGTGCAATAATCTCAACAACAGCAGCATGCAGTTGATTTTCATCACGCATTGGTGCTGTACATCCTTCCAGGTAGCTCACATAGCTATCATCTTCGGCCACAATCAGTGTCCGCTCAAACTGTCCGGTTCCTGCTGCATTAATCCGGAAATATGTTGACAACTCCATTGGGCAACGCACGCCTTTCGGAATGTAACAGAATGAACCATCGGAAAAAACTGCTGAATTCAGTGCAGCAAAGAAGTTATCGGAAACAGGAACGGACATCCCCAGGTATTTTTTTACCAAATCAGGGTGTTCCTGAACCGCTTCACTCATTGAGCAGAAAATAACGCCCTGCTCTGCCAATGTTTCTTTAAATGTTGTTTTAACAGAGACACTGTCGATCACGGCATCAACCGCAACGCCTGCCAACACTTTTTGTTCCTCCAATGGAATACCCAATTTGTTGAATGTCTCCAACATGTCCGGATCCACTTCGTCCAGGCTTTCATATTGCGGTTTCTTTTTCGGTGCCGCATAGTAAATGATATCCTGAAAATCGATGGGTGGAACTTTCAAATAGGCCCAGTTTGGCATTGGCATTTCCAACCATTTCCGATAGGCTTTCAAGCGAAAATCAAGCATGAATTCCGGTTCTTTTTTCTTCGCCGAAATCATCCGAACCACGTCTTCATTTAGTCCTTTCGGAATCGTATCCATATCGAAGTCGGATACCCAACCGAATTTATATTCTTGTGAGGTTACCTCGTGTAATATCTTATCTTGTTCTTCCATATCCCTCAGTTTATATCGTTCTCTTATCGCTTGTATAACAAACGTAAAAATAGACTGTTTAAAAATAATTGCAAAGATAAGGAACTTAGGCTATTTTTGCACCCGAAAACAATTAAAGAACACCTGTAAGTCTGATATTTAAAACATGGATAATACTACGAAACAAACACCACTTACAAGCCTTGGAGAATTCGGTCTTATCGACCGCTTAACAGCGAAAATTGAACTGCACCACAAAAGCACTGTGAAAGGTGTTGGGGACGATGCTGCCGTGCTCGATTACGAGGGAAAACAAATCGTTGTCACCACTGATTTACTGACTGAAGGCATTCATTTCAACCTGATGTATGTTCCCCTGAAACACTTGGGATACAAAGCAGTGGTTGTCAACCTGTCTGACGTTTTTGCGATGAATGCACAGCCACGCCAAATCACCGTTTCGATTGCTCTTTCCAGTAAATTTTCGGTGGAAGCGGTAGATGAATTGTACGCAGGCGTTCACCTGGCTTGCGAACAATATGGCGTTGATTTGATTGGTGGAGACACCACCAGCTCGATGACCGGTTTGACCATTAGTGTGACTGCCATTGGCGAAGCACCAAAAGAAGACCTTATTTACCGGAAAGGAGCACAGGTGAACGATTTGATTTGTGTTTCAGGAGATCTGGGTGGAGCCTACATGGGACTTCAGCTTTTGGAACGTGAAAATGAGGTTTTCAAAGTGAATCCGCAAGAGCAACCCAAACTGGATGGTTACGATTATATTCTGGAACGCCAGCTAAAACCGGAAGCACGCGGTGATGTGATCAAGGCACTTAAAACGCTTAGTGTGAAACCAACAGCAATGATCGATATTTCAGATGGTCTTTCTTCGGAAATCATCCATATCTGCAAACAATCCAACGTTGGTTGTGCCATTTACGAAGAGAAAGTTCCATTGGACTTTCAAACCCGGAAGTTTGCCGACGAACTGAGCATCAACCCGCTTGTTGCAGCGCTGAATGGTGGTGAAGATTACGAACTGCTTTTTACTGTTTCACTGGCTGATCACGACAAAATCAAAAATGACCCGGACATCACCGTCATTGGACACATTACTGAAGCCGCCAATGGCACAAATTTGATTACCGGTGCTGGAGCAGCCATACCGCTGCAGGCTCAGGGCTGGAATCCGCTGAAAGGGGAAAAAGGAAAATAAATCTCAATACAGAGTCACAAAAAAAGACCTTCGAAAATCGAAGGTCTTTTTTTATATCTTGATTACCGATTGACTAGTCCGGGAAATACCCGCGAATAATTCCACGTTTTGAATCTTTCACAAACAACAGAATTTCATCGCGTTCAGGAGTTGCTGACATTTCAGCTTCTATAATTTCAATTGCCTGCGAAGTATTTAATCCCTTTTGATAGATGTACCGGTAAATGTCCTGTACTTCTCTGATTTTATCATTATTATAACTTCTTCTCCGCAAGCCAATCGAGTTTATGCCCACGTAAGAAAGCGGTTCACGTCCGGCCTTAATGAAAGGAGGTACATCCTTGCGAACCAATGATCCTCCTGAGATCATCGCGTGAGCTCCAATATGACAAAATTGATGGACAGCTGTCATTCCACCAATAATTACCCAATCATCAATTAACACTTCACCCGCAAGCTGGGTACTATTCGTCAGAATAACATTATTTCCAACAGCACAATCGTGGGCAATATGCACATAGGCCATAACCAAACAATTGTTTCCAACAGATGTTTTGCCTCTGGCAGCTGTTCCCCTATTGATGGTCACGCATTCCCTAATTGTTGTATTGTCGCCAATTTCAACAGTGGTATATTCGCCCTTGAATTTTAAATCCTGCGGAATAGCTCCAATAACTGCACCAGGGAAAATACGACAGTTTTTGCCAATCCGGGTTCCAGGTAAAATTGTTGCATTGGAACCGATCCGGGTACCTTCCCCGACAATTACATCCTTATCAATTGTAACAAATGGTTCAATCACCACATTTTCTGCTACCTGAGATTCAGGATGTACATATGCTAATGGTTGTTTCATCTTATAATTGTTTTCTTTATAATCCTTTAAGCCTTTACAATTTGTGCCATAAACTCGCCTTCGGCCACTAACGTTTCGCCGACGTAACAAGATCCTTTCATATTAGCAATGCCTCTTCGAATCGGGGATGTCAATACGATTTTGAAGACCAGCGTATCACCCGGAACAACTTTTCTCCGGAACTTAACATTATCAATACGAATAAAATAGGTCGAATATTTTTCGGTTCGACTGTGTAATACGTACAAACCACCACACTGGGCCATAGCTTCAATGAGCAGGACACCGGGCATTACCGGTTCCTCTGGGAAATGTCCCTGAAAAAATGGCTCGTTGACCGTCACATTTTTTACCCCTACAATGTAATCATCTTTAATTTCGGTGATTTTATCGATCAGTAAAAATGGGAAACGATGTGGTAAAAATGTCTTTATTTCATTGACATCCAGTACTGGTTCCACGCGAGGATTATAGCTTGGAATGTCTTTTTTACTTTTTTGTTTGAAAACCTCTTTCTTCAGCAGCTTGGCAAATTCAGTATTGGTTTTATGGCCAGGTTTGGTGGCAATAATTCGTCCTTTTATACGCATACCTGCCAAACTCAGGTCTCCAACAACATCAAGCAGTTTGTGACGAGCACATTCATTGTCAAACTGAAGATCCAGGTTATTCAGAATACCGTGTTCCTTTTTAACGGCTACATGTTCATGATCAAACAGATCGGCCAGGCGATCCAGTTCAGTCTGACTAATTTCCTTATCCATAATCACGATGGCATTATCTAAATCACCACCTTTAACCAGGTTATTCTGCAATAGGAATTCAAGTTCACGCACAAAAACGAAAGTACGACAAGCGGCCACTTCATTTTTAAAGTCTGCCAAATCATCGAGCACCGCGAACTGGTTATTCAACACCCTGCTGTCAAATGAGATCATTACATTCAGGCTGTATTCATCATCGGGCAAAGCAATGATTTCAGATCCGTTTTCGGGATCCCGGTAAATCATGCGTTCCGTGATTTCCAGGAATTCCCGTTCTGCATCCTGTTCAACAACTCCGGCTTCCTCAATCGCTTCTACGAAAGGTTTTGAACTTCCATCTAAAATCGGAACTTCTTCATTATCGATCTCAATCAACACATTGTCCAAATCCATGCCGGTAAGAGCTGCCAGTGAATGCTCAATGGTACTCAGACGAGCACCATTTTTACCGATAACCGTACCTCTGGAGGTATCAATCACCAAGCTGGCATCAGCTTCCAAAATTGGCTGATTGTCCAAGTCGATTCGTTGAAATTTAAATCCATGATTTTCGGGAGCCGGTTTGAATGTCATATTAACCAAAACTCCGGTATGTAGGCCTTTACCGCTCAGAGTGAACTCGCGAGCTAAAGTCTTTTGTTTCACTGTCATTACCTGGTCGTTTTCTTAAACTTACTGTTCGTTTAATTTCGATTTTAGTTCCTGCACTTCCTTCTGTAGTTCAAGCAATTGATCCCGCATTTCAGGAAGACG